>CALJLC010000397.1 GCA_937982605.1 uncultured Gemmatimonadales bacterium
TGAACACTACCGATTCGTAATAGATCCAGAAGAAGAAGACGGCCACGGTGGCCAGGTTGCCCAGCGTGGAATCGTAGTTGGCGACGTCGGTTGCGTACCAGGAAAAACAGAACTTCAGCGATTCGTGCGCGAACGCGGTGAAGGTGGCGGCCACCACCGCGGTGCGGTTGTCGATCGGCCGGGCCGGCACGTAGCGGTACAGCAGGAGGAGCAGGATCCAGATCGAGGCGAACGACAGGAGATAGCCGAGCATCCGCTCCGCGACCCCGAACCGGGGCCCGTCCAGGCCGAGCGCGCCGCCGCCCCAACCGACGGTCGAGGTGATGAACACCGTGATACCGAGGTTGGCGGTCAGCAGCACGAAGCCCACGAGCACGGCCACGATGTCGAAGAGCTTCCCGTGCAGCGGGTTGCGCTTCGAGCCGATATCGAAGATCTCGCGCAGCGCCACGCGGAGGGACCCGGAGAGCCGCGTGGCGACCCAGAAGAGGAAGATCGAGCCGGCGATCGTGTAGCCCGTGCGCCGGGCCAGGAGCGACTCGGTCATGCGCTCCACGAGGGCGGTGAGCTCGAGGCCGGCCCCCTGCGGCAGGTTGCCGGTCAGGAGCGCCAGGACGTATTGCGTGGGGTCGCCGAACCGAGCCAGCACGAAGCCGACGATGCCGATCCCCAGGATCACGAGCGGGAAGAGCGCCAGGACGAGGTTGAAGGCGATCGAGCCCGCCATGAAGAGGATCTCGTCGTCGTCGCACTTCTCCGCCAGGCGACGGATGAACTCCCTCGCGCGATGCTCGAGGGTGTGATGTCGCGGCTTCGGGTCGGTAGACCCCGCCACGTCCCGTCTCAGTCCTCGGTCTCTTCCGCCCCCGCCGCCACGGTCTCACGTGCCGCGGCCACACCTGCGCGATACGCCGCCTTCGACCGCTCGAGCTTCGCCTCCAGGTCGGAACGCGCCGTGACCGCCGCCTCCCGTCCCGCGCTGACCGCGTCGCGGACCTCGTCGTACCGCCCGGCGACGCCGTCGCGGACGTCGTCCAGCCGGTCCTCGAGGTGACGCTGGGCCTCGCGGACCCGCTCTTCCGCGGCGATCCGCAGCTTGCGGGCCTGCTCCTTCAGCTCTTCCTGGGTCTCCTCTCCGGAGCGAGGCGCCAGCAGCAACGCGACGCCGGCTCCCACGAGGGCGCCGAGAATGAAGGAGCCGACACCGCCGCCGCTGTCACGCTCGATGACGATGTAGGGAACGTCGTCGTGGTCTCTCATCTTGATCTCCTTGGATCGCGAACCCTCCGCGTGCGCGGCTCCGCCTGAAAATAACCTCCTCCGACAACCTCCTACAGGATCCACTCCGGGTCGGGTTCCATCATCTCGGGCCGCTCGGATCCCTCCCGGCCCAGCAGGCCGTAGGTCAGCCGCTTGCCGAGCTCCACGCCGGGCTGGTCGAGCGGGTCGACGTCGTAGAGGGCCCCGGCGAGGACCGTGGCGATCTGGAACAGCATCAGGAGCTGTCCGAGCGCCTCCTCGTCCACCCGCGGAAGGTGGAAGGTCGCGTTGGGCCGCCCCTCGCGCCGGAGCGCCTCGGCGGTGGCCGCGCGCTCCACGTCGAGCAGGTGCCCGAGCGAGTGCCCTCCGAGGTAGGCGAGCGACGAGATGCCTGGATGGCGCTCCGGGATGGGAACGTCCACCCCGACGTCGTCGACCGCCACGAAGAGGACCACCTTGTCGTGGGGACCCTCCATGAGGAGCTGGAGCAGCGAGTGCTGATCGGTGGCGCCGAGCGCGGCGAGCGGCGTCGGCCCCACGGAGATGTCCGCGCCGGACCGGCTGCGTGCCTTGCCGAGGCTCTCGGCCCAGAGCTGCTGGAACCAGAGTCCGACCGGACGGAGCCGATCGGCGTACGGCATGATCACGTGGATGGGGCGCGCGTGCTCGGTGTCGGCGGCGTGGAGCAGCGCGGCCAGGACGCCCGCCGGGTTCGCGGCGAGCGTGTCGGATCGGCAGCGCTCCTCCATCCGGGCGGCACCGGCCAGCAGCGCGCGTGGATCGATGCCGCAGACGGCGGCGGGCAGGAGGCCCACGGGGGACAGGACCGAGAAGCGCCCGCCCACGTTCTCGGGGACCGGCAGCATCGGGATGTCCTCGGCCTCCCCGATCTGTCGGAGCGCGCCCCGGGCCGGATCGGTGGTGAAGAGGAAGTGGCCCCGGGCCTTGTCCGCGTCGACCACGGACTCGATCCACGCCCGAGCCACGAGGTACTGGGCCATCGTCTCGGCGGTCGCGCCGGACTTGCTGACCACGTTGAACATCGTGCGCGCGGGGTCGAGCCGCTCAAGGAGCTCCGCGAAGGTCACGGGGTCCGGGTTGTCGACCACGTGCAGGCGCGGGAAGTGGTCGCGCTCGTCGTCGCTGCGGGCGTTCCAGCCCGGCCCGAGGAGCGCCTCCTTGAGCGCGGTGGCGCCGAGACCCGATCCGCCGATCCCGAGGACGACGACGTCGGAGAACCACTGCGCGAATCCGTCGGCGAGCTCGACGACCCGGGCCACCGTCTCGTCCGAGTAGGGAAGGTCCAGGAAGCCGAGCACTCCGTCCGCGCGCTGCGCCTCCACCACGGCGTGGGCCGCCCGGAAGCGCTCCGCCAGGTCGCCGGTGAGCCGCTCCGGGGCGAAGCCGCCCGCCACGCGGGGCGCGAGGAGGTTGCCGAAGTCGAACCGGACGCTGTCCATCAGTCGATCTCCACCGAGAGTCCGTCGTGGGCGGGGATCACCCCCTCCGGAAGCCGCTCGAGCAGCTCCGCGTGCGTGACCCGATGCGTGAGATGGGTCAGGAAGGTGCGGCGCGCGCCCACCTCGCGCGACGCCTCGATCGCCTCCTCGATGTTGAAGTGCGACCCGTGCGTGCGGCCGAACCAGAGCGCGTTGAGCACCAGCGTCTCCACCCCTTCGAGTCGCCGCACCGCCTCCGGGGTCAGCGTCTTGGCGTCCGTGACGTAGCCGAGCGAGCCGACCCGGAAGCCGTAGACCGTCACGCCGCCGTGCGGCACCGGGACCGGGGTGAAGTCCCGCCCCACGACCCGGACCGTGTCGTCGGGCTCGAATCCCTCGATCCGGATCCGGGGCTTGGAGCTTCCCTGTGGAGGCCGGAAGCGATCGTCGAAGATGTATCGGAAGTGTGCCTGCATGGCATCGACGTACTCCTCGGGGACGTACGCGGGCATGTCCCCGTGCCGGACCGTGAAGACGCGGAGGTCGTCGATACCGTGGATATGGTCGGCGTGGACGTGCGTGAACCAGACCGCGTCGACCGTCGACACGCCGGCGTCGATGAGCTGGAGGCGGAGCTCCGGCGGCGTATCGACGAGCAGCGTCCCTTCCCCGGTCTCCACGAGCGCGCCGTGGCGCGTGCGACGGTCGCGCGGATCGTCGGACGTGCACGCCGGACAGTCGCACCCCACGACGGGCACGCCGAAGGAGGTGCCGGTTCCGAGGAAGGTGAGCTTCACGGCAAGTCCGGGCTCCGGTGGCCGATCAGAGCGAGTCGAGCCGCATCGTGTTCGTCGAGCCGGACTCGTGGAAGGGGTATCCCGCGGTGATCGGGATCGAGGCGCCGACCTCTCCCGCACCCGAGTCGATCACGGCGCGGCGCCCGATCCCCGAGAGTGACTCGTACGTCACGTCGACGTCCTGGGCGAGCACGGGGTGCACCCCCCATACGCCCCCCAGCTGGCGATAGGTATCGGCGTCCGTCGTCACCGCGAAGACCGGCACCGAGGGCCGATAGGAGGAGACGAGGCGCGCGGAGAAGCCGGACCGCGTGATCACCACGATGGCCGGAGCCCCGATCTGGCGGGCCGCGTCGACCGTTGCGGCCGCGATGGCGTGCTCGCGCCGGCTGGCGCCGCTGCGCGTGCGCAGCCCCGGTCGGGTGAGGTAGCGGGGGCCGCGCTCGAGGAAGCCGCTCCGCTCGATCTCGGTCGCGATCCGGACGATCGCCTCGAGCGCCCGGAGCGGGTACTTCCCCACCGCGGTCTCGCCCGAGAGCATCACGGCGTCCGAGCCGTCGAGGATGGCGTTGGCCACGTCCGACGCCTCGGCCCGGGTGGGACGGGCGCTCTCGATCATCGACTCGAGCATCTGCGTGGCCGTGATCACGGGGCGCGCATAGTAGTTGGCGAGCTGGATGATCCGCTTCTGCGCCAGCGGCACCCGCTCGAACGGGAGCTCGACGCCGAGGTCTCCCCGCGCCACCATCACGGCGTCCGTGGCGATGAGGACCTCCTCGATCGCCTGGAGCGCCTGCACCTTCTCGATCTTCGCCACGACGAGGGCCCGCCCCGCCACTCGCTCCTTGAGGTCCAGGACGTCGCCGGGGCGGCGCACGAACGAGAGGCCGATGTACTCCACTCCGATGTCGAGCGCGAACTCCAGGTCGTCGAGATCCTTCTCGGTGAGCGACGGTGCCGTGACGTCGACCGAGGGGAGGTTGATGCCCTTTCGGCTCTTGAGCAGCCCGCCCCGGACGACCTCCAGCCGGGTGCGCACCCCTTCGGTGTCGCGGCAGCGGAGCTCCAGGAGCCCGTCGTCGAGGAGGACGAAGTCGTTGGGGTGGATCTCGTCGGCCAGCGGCGCGTAGGTGATCGGGATCTCGTCTCCGGTCGCGACCTCTTCGGGCGCGAAGGTCACGACGCTTCCCGGCTCGAGCTCGATCGGCTCCGCCAGGTCGCCGACGCGGATCTTCGGGCCGGCCAGGTCGACGAGCACCGCCACGGGCCGCTCGACCTCCGCGGCAGCGGCACGGACCGCCTCGATCGAGCGCCGGTGATCCGCTCGCTCCCCGTGCGACATGTTGATCCGCGCGAGGTTCATCCCGCCCCGGACCAGGGCTCGAACGGTCTCGGGATCCGAGGTGGCGGGGCCCAGGGTACAGACCACCTTGGTACGGAGCATGGGTGCCGTGGAGCGGAGGGAGCGTCTCGACGCAGGCGCTCGAATTGTCGCGCCGCTCCCGAACGCGGGCAACACCTCGGGGTAGCCACGTGGCGCCGGTTCGGTTTCCTTCCCGAGGTCCCGTCCCGATCTCCTAACCGCATGAGCCACATCCACGTCCGTTCGGCAGCCGAGGCGGGGGAGCTGGAGTCCGCGCTCGCGTCCGCGCCCCGCTTCGCGCTCGACTGTGAAGCCGCCGGCTTCCACCGCTACTCCGACCGCCTCTGCCTGGTGCAGGTCACGGTAGGATCGCGGACGTGGGTGGTCGATCCGCTCGCCTTCGACGTGACCGAGCTGCTCCGCGAGCCCGTCGAGCGCTCCGGTACCGGCGTCGTCATGCACGGGGCGGACTTCGACCTCCGGCTGCTCAGCCGGGATCTCGGAATCCGGCTGCATGGTCTCGTCGACACGCAGATCCAGGCGGCCCTGCTCGGCGAGGAGGCGCTCGGGCTCTCCTCCCTGCTCGAGTCCCGGCTCGGGGTCTCGCTCTCGAAGAAGTACCAGCGCGCCGACTGGGCCGACCGGCCGCTCTCCGACGGCATGCTCGAGTACGCGGCCTCGGACACCCGCCACCTGGAGGAGCTGAGCGACCTGCTGGCGAGAGAGGTGGAAGCGCGCGGCCGCACGGCGTGGGTGGAGGAGGAGTGCGCGGCGCTCGAGGCCGTCTCCGACGAGCCCCAGGACGAGGGCGAGCCCGAGGATCCCGTCGTCCGCATCAAGGGCGCGCGCGACCTTCCGCCACGTGAGGTCACCGCCCTCCGCACCGCGCTGGAGTGGCGCGACGAGATCGCGCGCGATCGGGACCGCGCCCCGTTCCGGGTCGTCGGAGACAAGCCGCTCGTCGAGGCGGTCGGCAGCCGACCCACGCGAGTCGAGGACCTCAAGGGGATCCGCGGATTCCCCGGCGGCCTCGCCCGCGAAGAGGGAAAGGAGCTACTCCGCCGACTCCGGGAGGTGGCCGAGATGCCCGAGTCGCAGCTCGTGGCCTATCCCCGTCACGTGCGCCGCGGACCCGGGCGACCGCCGCCCGAGCTGGAGGAGATCGTGTCGAAGCTCAAGGCGGTCCGGAACCGCGTGGCCGACGAGGTGGGGCTGCCGAAGGGAACGCTGCTCTCGAACGCGACGCTGCTGGAGATCGCGAAGGCCGACCCGAAGGACGCCGAAGCGCTGCTGCGGGTCGAGGGGATGCGGCGGTGGAAGGCCGAGGTCCTCGGCGAGGCGCTCCTTAAGGAGCTGCGCTCCTAGCGCCCTCGCCCCGACCCCGTCGTCACGCCGCCGACTCCTCCTTGCGCTTGCAGTCGATGCAGTACCGAGCGTGCGGGAGCGCGTCGAGACGCTCGAAGCCGACCTCCGCCCCGCAGGTGTGGCACTTCCCGAAGTTCTTCGGGTCCGCGTACAGGCGTCGCAGCGCCTCCTCGAGGCGGTAGAGGTACCGGCCCTCCTTGGTGGCGAAGGCCGCGGCCTTCTCCCGCTCCTGCGCCTCGGTGCCCTGGTCGGCCATGTGATCGGTGTACGCGGAGAGGTCCGAGTCGCTCGAGTCGCGATCCGCCTGCGTGAGCTTGTCGAAGAGCCCGAGCGCCTTGAGCGCACGAGCCCGCTCGTCCAGGAGCCGCTTCTCGAGGTGATCGAGCTGCTTCTTGGTGAGAGCCATCGTACCGCCGGGTGAGAACCGATCGTCGGGAAAGCCCGCAAATTTAGCCCGGGGCGAAGAAGGCGTCCACGGATGGACCCGCCCGGTGCCCGACGGGTACCGCCCGCGATCACGGCTCCCGCACGGAGCGCCCGGGCTCTCGCCGCCCCTCCCCGAGTGCCGCATATCCATGACGACCGAGACCTTCGAGTGCCGCCGCTGCCGCGGGGCCGCCACCCCAGTGGCGCGAGCGTACACCAACACAAGCGGAGATCGCAGCCGCGACCACGCCCAAGAAGCCACCAGGAACCAACACGC
>CALJLC010000398.1 GCA_937982605.1 uncultured Gemmatimonadales bacterium
AATGCCCTCCGCGACGATCCCCGTCACTGCGAGGACACCCGCTGCGGCCCCGGCGCTGGCGCCGGGGACGTCGGCCGGGTCGAGGCGAACGGAGCTCCGGGCCGGGGCGCTACGAATGGCCGCCCGCCCACTCCGCGATGGTGTCCGCCAGCTCGTCGAGGACCTCTTCGTCCGTGCGGCCCGAGCGCTTGAGCACGTGGAAGCCGTGGTCGGCGCCGTCGACCACGTGCAGCCGCGGGGGCGGCTCGACCGTGTCCAGGAGCGGACGCAGGAGGTCGAGGTTGGCGAGCTTGTCGCGCGTGCCCTGCAGGAAGAGCATCGGCAGACCGACGTCGGTCAGGTGTGCACCCCGCTTGTCCGAGTCTCTCCCCGGCGCGTGGAGCGGGAAGCCGACGAAGGCGAGGCCCCGCACCCCCGGCAGCGGCTCCTGAGACGCCGCGGTGGACGTCATCCGGCCGCCCATCGACCTGCCCCCCGCGAAGATCGGCAGGCCGGGCTCGAGCCGGACGGCCTCGGCCACGGCCGCGCGGACGGTCTCGATCAGACGCGGGGGTCGGTCCGGCGCCCTTCGCCCGCGCTCCATGTACGGGAAGTTGTAGCGGAGCGTGGCGACGCCGCGCTCGGCCAGCCGGTCGGCGGACGCCTCCATGAAGCGGTGCCGCATGCCGGCCCCGGCGCCGTGCGCGTAGACGTACAGGCAGTGGGCGTCCTCGGGTCGGACCAGCACCGCCGAGACCTCCCCGGCGTCGTCCGAGACGGTCAGCCGGAGCTCGCGCGAGGGAGTCACGCGCCACCTCCCACGCCGAGGCGGAGCCCGATGCTCAGGATGGGCCAGATCCGGAAGTAGGTCTTCATGTCGTCCTCGAAGTCGCGAGCCTCGGCGTCGAGCAGCGGGTCGAGCTGGGCGGCGGGCATCGTCCCGCCTCGTGCGGCGAGACGGACCGAAGGGCTCCGGGACACCGCCGCGCCGGCGTCGACGAAGAGGCCGAGGCCCACGCTGGTGTGTCGGCCGAAGCCGACGAGCGCGAAGGCGGCCACATCGTCCATCTCGATCACGCCGGAGAGGTCCCCGAGCTCTTCCCGTGTGAGCGGCTCACCTCCGATGTCGACGGTACCCGAGCCCTGCCCGAACAGCCGGGCGTCGCTCGGCTGGATCACCAGCCCTCCGCCCAGCCGGAACTCCTCGTTCAGGTAGAAGTCCACGCCGACGTCGAACCACCAGTCCGGAAAGTCCACGACGACCGGGACGCCGTCGAAGGACGTGCTCGACTGGAGCGTCAGGAGCCCGACGCCGCCGCGGGCGGTGACCCGGTCCGTGACGTCGACGGCGGCCTCGGGTCCGAAGCCCAGCGTGCCCGCGCGGATCCCGATGCCGAACTGCGCCGCCGCCGGGGCGGGGACGAGCAGCGTCGCGCCGAGGAGCGCGAGGCTCCATCGGCACCGCGTCATCCGAAGATGCGGTAGGCGGCGAAGGCTCCCAGGTATCCCAGACAGAGCATCACTCCGAACTGCAGCGCCGGCCACTTCCACCCGGCGGTCTCCCGGCGCATGACGGCGACCGTGGACATACACTGCAGCGCGAAGGCGAAGAACACGAGAAGGCCGATGGCGGAGCCCGTGGTGAGATCGCGGCGCAGGATCTCCTGGAGCGCGACGGATTCCTCGTCCGCGGTCTCGACGCCGTAGATCGTGCCCAGCGTTCCCACGATCACCTCGCGGGCCGCGAGCGACGTCACCAGCCCGACCCCGATGCGCCAGTCGAAGCCGAGCGGTTCGATGACCGGCTCGATCACGTGGCCGATCCGACCGAGCGCGCTCTCCTCGATCTCCGGGGGCCCGACCTCCGTGCGCGGGAACTGCGTGAGCGTCCACAGCACGATGGCGACCGCGAAGATGATCCGGCCCGCCCGGCGCAGGAAGATCCTGCTCCGGTCGAGGAGCCGCAGCGCGAGCGTGCGGGGCGAGGGGATCCGGTACGGCGGGAGCTCCATCAGGAACGACGTCGGCTTCGCGCGCAGGAGCGTGCGCTTGAGCACCCACGCGGTCGACACCGCCGCGACGATCCCGAGCCCGTAGAGACCGAGCATCACGCCGGCGCGCTGACCGACGAAGGGGCCGAGCAGGGGCTCGTCCGGAATGAACGCGGCAATGAGGAGGGCGTACACCGGCAGCCGCGCCGAGCACGTCATGAAGGGGGTCACGAAGATCGTCGCCAGGCGGTCCCGCTCGTCGTCGATGGTGCGCGCCGCCAGGATCGCCGGAACGGCGCAGGCGTACCCCGACAGGAGCGGGAGAAAGGCACGGCCCTGCAGCCCGACGCGATACATCGACCGGTCCGCGATCACGGCGGCCCGCGCCATGTAGCCGGAGTCCTCGAGGATCCCCAGGAAGAGGAAGAGGATGAGGATCTGGGGCAGGAAGATCACGACCGACCCGACCCCCGCCCAGACGCCGTCGACGAGGAGCGAGCGGAACCAGCCGGGCGGCAGCGTGGCCGCCAGCCAGTCGCCCGAGGTCACGATGAGCCAGTCGATTCCGTCCATGAGCGGGACCGCCCAGGTGAAGATCGACTGGAAGACGAGAAGGACGACGCCCAGGAAGAGCAGCGGCCCCCAGAACCGGTGCAGGAAAACCGAGTCCAGACGCTCGGTCATCGGCGAAGGGCCCGGCGGCACGAAGTCCGCCGCCTCGACGACCTGCTTCACGAGCCGCCGGCGCGCGGCGAAGGCGTCGACCACGGGAAGCGGCGTGCCCTTGCGCACGTTCGACAGGTGCCGTTCGACGGGGCGTTCCCCGGGCGCGTGGGGCTGGACCTCCGCGAGGTACCGCACGACCCCGTCGACTCCTTCGCCCGTCCGCGCGCTCGTCCGGACGATGCGCACGCCGAGTCGCTCGGCGAGCGCCGCGTCGTCGACCGTGCCGCCGCGCTCGGCGAGCTCGTCGGCCATGTTCAGGACCAGGAGCGTGGGAAGCTCGAGCTCGAGCACGGGCTCGACGAGCATGAGCTGGTTCTCGAGCCGCGTCGCGTCGACGATCAGCACGATCGCGTCGGGAGAGCGCAGCCCTTCGACGCGTCCCTCCAGAACGTCCTTGGTGACGCGCTCGTCGAGCGTCCGCGCCGAGAAGCCGTGGACGCCCGGAAGGTCGACGAGGTCGAGATCCCGGCCGTCGGGAAGTCGGACGAGGCCGACGTACTTCTCGACCGTGACCCCGGGATAGTTCGCGACCTTCTGGCGCAGGCCGGTGAGCCGGTTGAAGAGCGTCGTCTTGCGGAAGATCGTAGACCCCACCAGCGCCACGAGCAGCCAAACGACCTCATCCGCGGCCAGCACGGCCGCCCCGGCGACGCCGTGCCCGGCGGGGTGCTTTTCGCTCACCGTGCCGGAAGCTGCTTCAGCCGGCGTCCCGGAGGCTCGAGAGGAGGCGAACGCACAGGCACGCCGCGGTCTCCCGCCGGAGCGCGAGGAGCGAGCCGTCGATCGAGACGATCGGGTCGCCGCCGGGCGAGGAGCGGACCGGGCAGATCCGGCATCCCGGCAGGACCCCTCGCTCGAGCAGCGGCTCGGCGAGATCGGCCGGCAGGTCGATGCTCACGAGCTCGACTTCCTGGCGCAGCGGGATGTCGCCGAGCCGGAGGTCCGGTTCGGGAGTCACCGCGTCGCCGACGACGGGAAGAGCTTGCACGGGCCGCTCTCGATGAGGATGAAAACGAGTCTCAACGAAGGTACGACATCGGGGTGTACCGGGAAAGAGACCCCCCGTCCCTCGAATTCGCTGAGCGGCCCGCCGCTCAGGCCTCCACCTGATGGAGGTGCACGTCGCGCTGCGGGAAGGGAATCGAGCAGCCCGCCGCCTCGAGGTTCTCCTTCAGCGCGCGGGTCAGGTCGAAGCGCGCCGGCCAGTAGTCCTCCTTCCTGACCCAGGGCCGGACCACGAAGTTGACCGAGGAATCGGCGAGCTCGCTGACCGCCACCTGCGGAGCCGGTTCGGCCAGAACGCGCGGATCGGCGCTGATCGTGTCCATCAGCGTCCGCGCCGCCACACCGAGGTCGTCCTCGTAGCCGACGCCCATCACGAGGTCGATCCGACGCGTGTCGTTGGCCGAGAAGTTCTTGATCGTGTTCCCGAAGATCCCGCCGTTGGGCACGCGGATCTGCACGTTGTCGCCCGTATTCAGGATGCACGCGAAGATCCCGACCTCCTTCACCGTGCCCGACTGGCCGCTCACCTCGACGAAGTCGCCGACCTCGAAGGGCCGGAAGGTGAGAAGCATGATCCCCGCCGCGAAGTTCGAGAAGGTACCCTGGAAGGCCAGCGCGATGGCGAGGCCCGCCGCGCCGAGCACCGCCACGAACGAGGCGGTGCTGATGCCGAGCACCCCCATGGCCGTGACCGCCACGAGCACGATGACGGAGACGTGGACGAGGCCGGAGAGGAACGGGATCAGGATGTCGTCGAGCGGCGACGCCCTGAGTGCCTTGCGGGCGAATCCGCGCACCCAGCCGGCGAAGAGCCAGCCGAAGAGGAGGACCGCGAGGGCGCCCACGACCTTCGGGGTCCAGGTGGCGACGGCCTCGGTGAGGAACTCCATGAAGGCGTCGGTATCGAACGGCATTGCGTGACTCCTGGCGGGGACGAACGGAGGATCGGGGGGTCTTCGAAACCGGCTACCCCTGAGCGAGCCTCCAGATCTGCGTCACCAGGAAGCACACCGTGACGCCCATGGCCACCGGCATCAGCGTGGCCACGGCGGTCCATTTCGCGCTCCTCGTCTCCTTGTAGATCGTGTAGATCGTCGTGGAGCACGGGTTATGGAGGAGGCTGAAGAGCATGAGGTTGACCGCGGTGAGGAGCGTCCACCCGCCGGCCCGCAGGAGCGTCTCCGTGGCGTCCACGGAGTCGAGCTCGAACATGACGCCCGCCCCCGCCCCGCCGGCCACGCCGGTCGTGAGCACGGTCAGCATGAGCACAGTCGGAATAACGATCTCGTTGGCCGGGATCGCCACGACGTAGGCGAGCAGGATCACGCCGTTGAGGCCGATGAGCAGACCGAAGGGGTCCAGCCAGGCGACCACGTGCTCGGCGAGGCTCGCCTCCCCCACGGTGATGTTCGACACCAGCCAGATCACCGCGCCCGCCGGCATCGCGAAGACGATGGCGCGCCAGAGCACGATGATCGTCCGATCGACGAGCGAGGTGTAGAGCGTCTGCAGGATGCGCGGCGGCCGGTACGGCGGCAGCTCCAGAGAGAAGCTCGTCGCCTCTCCGCGCAGCACCGTGCGCGAAAGGAGCCAGGACGAGACGAACATCATGACGACACCGAGCAGCGCCACGCCGACGACGGCCGCCGCGCTCACCGCGCCGCCCAGGGCCGAGGGAGCCAGCGCGCCGATGAAGATCGACGCGATGAGGATCTGGGTCGGCCAGCGTCCGTTGCAGAGCGAGAAGTTGTTCGTGATGATCGCGATCAGACGCTCTCTCGGACTGTCGATCACGCGGGTCGAGACGACGCCGGCCGCGTTGCACCCGAAGCCCATGCACATCGTGAGCGCCTGCTTCCCGTGCGCTCCCGCCTTCTTGAAGAGCGAGTCGAGGTTGAAGGCGACGCGGGGCAGGTACCCGAAGTCCTCGAGCAGCGTGAAGAGCGGGAAGAAGATCGCCATGGGCGGGAGCATGACGCTGATCACCCACGCGGTCGCGAGATAGACGCCGTCGAGCAGGAAGCCGTCGAGCCACCACGGCAGCCCGATCGCGGCCGACACGCCTTTGAGCCAGCCGTGCGCGTTGTCGATGAGCAGCGTCGCCAGCATCGACGACGGGACGTTCGCGCCCTCGATCGTGATCCAGAAGACGAGCGCCAGGATGGCCAGCATGAGCGGGAAGCCGAACACCCGGCTCGTGAGCAACGCGTCGAGCTTCCGGTCGAAGGTGAAGGCCGCCTTGCCCAGGCCCCTCTTCTGCACCCGGGCCGCGAGCTCCTCGGCCAGCTGATAGGCGTGCTCCGTCACCAGGTCGTGGAAGTCGGGGGGAAGCTCCCAGCGCAGGCGCGTCGCCGCGTCGAGCACCTCCTGTCGCTGCGCGTCCGGGGGCAGGTCCGTCGGCTCCCCCTCGGGCTCCTCGTGCGCCAGCTGGCCGAGCTCCCCGGAGCGCACGGCCTCCTGCACCGCCTCGTCGGCGTTGAGCAGCCGCAGCGCGACCCAGCGCGCGTTGGGCACGTCGGGGAACACCCGCTCGATCACGGGCACGAGGCGCTCGACCGCGTCCTCGACCTCGGGCGCCTGTCGCTCCGCACGGTAGGGCGCGTTCGGGCGCTCGCCGGTCGCGACCGCGTGCGCGGCCCGGAGGAGGTCGTCGATCCCCACACCCTCGCGCGCCGTACCCGGCACCACCGGCACGCCGAGCTCGGCCTCGAGCCGGGCGGGGTCCACGGCGATACCGTGACGTCGAGCCTCGTCCATGAGGTTGAGGAAGACGACGACCCGGTCCGTGATCTCGAGGATCTGAAGCACGAGGTTGAGGTTGCGCTCCAACCGCGTGGCGTCGACGACGACGACCGTCACGTCGGGGCGGCCGAAGAGGACGAAGTCCCTGGCCACCTCCTCGTCGACGCTTCCCGCCTGGAGCGAGTAGGTACCGGGCAGGTCCACGACCTTCACCCTGCTACCCTCGTGCGCGAAGGCGCCCTCCGCGCGCACGACCGTCTTCCCCGGCCAGTTGCCGGTATGCTGCCGCAGACCGGTCAGCTCGTTGAAGACCGTGCTCTTGCCGACGTTCGGATTGCCCGCGAGCGCGATCAGGTAGTCCCATCGGTCCGGGCTGAGCCCGAGTCGGACGAGGCTGCGCTCCCGGTGCTGTGCGCAGCCGACGCAGGGATCGGTGGCGAGGCCGGCGATCAATAGTGCGGCGACCAGCGCGGCGCCGGCCATGC
>CALJLC010000399.1 GCA_937982605.1 uncultured Gemmatimonadales bacterium
GCGGCGGGAAGGCGACACCGAGTTCGTAGGCCTCAGGCGCTGCTGGGCCTTCTGGGCCGAGCGCTCCCGCGGTGACCGCTACGACCGGAGCTCTCGCTGCCGCACCCTACGCGCGATCGAGCGCCAGCCCCTCCCACGCCTCGACCGCGTAGACGAGGCTGTCCCCGGCGAAGCCCTTGAGCGTGCGGCTCCCGACGCACGAGGCGACGAGCTCGTCGGCCGACGACCGCTCGGTCGCCTCGCTGATGAGGATCTCGCCCGGCGCCGCCTGGTCCGTGAGGCGAGCGGCCAGATTCACCGTCTCGCCCAGCACCGTGTAGTTCATCCGGTCCACGGAGCCCATGTTCCCGGCCACCGCCACGCCGCTGGCGATCCCGATGCCGACGGCGAGCGGGGCGGCGCCGCGGGCGGCCCGATCGGCGTTCATCGCCGCGATCCCCGCCCGCATGCGCAGCGCCGCCCGCACCGCTCGGCAGGCGTGGTCTTCCTGGGCCACGGGCGCGCCGAAGACGGCCATGATCTCGTCGCCGATGAACTTGTCGACGACGCCGCCCTCGGTGTCGACCGCGCGGGCCAGCCGCTCCATGCACTCGTTGATGAGACCGATCACCTCCTGCGGCTCCATCCCCTCGGTGAGCGGCGTGAAGCCGCGGATGTCGGCGAAGAGAACCGTGACGAGCCGGTTCTCGCCGCCCAGCTCCACCTCGCCCTTCATCAGCTCGGCCGCCACGTCGGTCGAGACGACCTTGTTGAGGACCGAGCGGTACTGCTCGCGCACGAGCAGCCCGCGGGTCATCTCGTTGAACGCGCCGGCCAGCGCGCCCATCTCGTCCGCCGACGTCACCTCCACCTCGGTCTCGTAGTCCCCCTGGGCCACCCGACCGGTCGCCGCCACGAGGTCGCGGACCGGGCGCGTGAGCGACCGGCTGAGCCCCACGCCGAGGACGGCGCAGAGGAGCAGCGCGCCTCCGCCCGCCAGGAGCAGGCTGAGCTGGATGTTCTCGAAGGGCGCCCGGACCGCGGCGAGGGGAACGGCCACGACGCGCGCGCCCTCACCGACACCGCCCGCGGCGAGCGGCTCGTGCTGGATCGACCACTCGGTGCCGCCGAGCTCGGTGCGCACGGCCCCCTCGTCGTCGAGCGTCATCGTCATCGCCGCCTCCATCTCGGCGTCGACGCCGGAGCTCCGCACCACGCAGCCGTCACCGACCACCAGGCAGACCTCGAAGCCACCGATGCCCGCGATGCGGTCGATGTCCTCGGCGCCCACCGGAAGGCCGAAGGCGATCGTGCCGATCGGACGGCGCGCGAGCTCGATGTAGTGCGCCTGGAGGTTGTACAGCCGGCCGTCCACGACCCGATACGCGCTCATCGACATCGACTCGCTCCCGAGGAGCGCCTCGGCGAGCGAGCCCGCCTCGGCGGGGTCGCCCTCGAGCATCCGGCCCCCGATCAGCGAGACCACCGGCGCGCCCATGTCGTCCGTGAGCACGACGATGGCGTCCCCGGGAAGGCCGGATCGGAGCAGCTCGTAGTCGGCCTCCCCGGCCAGGTATTCGATGTCCCGGGAGCGGATCGCCTCGTCGAGGAGCACGAGCGTGCGGCGGCTCTCGGTGAAGGGGCGCGCGAGCTGGTCGGCCTGCTGCCGCTGCAGCTCGTTGAGCTGCTCGAAGAGCTCGGCGGCCTGCTGGACGGTACGGTCCTCGACCGCGCGGATCTCCCGGTTCGTCTGGCTCCGGACGACCACGAGGGTGATCGCCAGGAGGAGCCCGACGGAGCCGACCAGCGCGGCCAGCAGCTTGGCCCCGAAGCTCCGACGGATCCAGTCCACGAGCGCCCTCTCCCGGTCAGCGACGCCGCGGCGTCAGCGCCGCAGCTCCACCTCGACCCGCGCGGTCCCGCCCGCCGTCACGGTGACCGTCCGCTCCACGGGCTCGTGGTCCGCGCTCCAGAAGGCGACGCGGTGCTCACCCGCCGGAACCCCGCCGATGCGGAACGAGCCGTCGGCCCCGACGAAGGCGTGGTGCGGGTTCTCGGTGACGATGATGACGCCGCGCATCTTGTCGTGAACCTCGCAGAAGACGCTCACGATCCCGGGCTCGTCGAACCGCACGGCCTTGGACTGGCCCTGCGGGTAGCGTCCGAGGTCGAAGCGCTGGGTGCTCGAATACGAGAAGACGTTGTGGAAGAAGGAGTCGTCGTTCGGGAAATCGACCGAGCCGCCGACCCCGACGACCGCGGCGGCCGGCACGAAGGCGGTGTCGCGCTGGACCATCTCCGCGGTAGCCGGCGGAGCGGACGAGCCGGCGACCCCGCCGACCAGGTAGACGACCACCGGCAGCATCTGCACCTCCTCGGAGCCGGCGCGCCCGCCTGCGTACCGGTTCACGGTGCGCCGAGGCGGAAGCGCCTCGAGGGTCACCATGCCCGAGATCGCGCCGGTCTGCGCGAGGACCACCGAGTCGGGCGAGAGCGCGGGCGCGCTCACCAGCAGGAGGACGGCACCGACGCACGCCGGACACGCGGCGCGGCCGCCGTTGGGAATTCGTCGCATCGCGGTACTCCGGAAGCTCGCTCGTCGGGCTCGAAGGGCGGGCCGTGGAATCCGCGCGCCGCCACGTTCCCAAGATACGGAGGGGGGACGAGTCGGGACGACCCCTCTTCCGGGTCGGGGGCCACGGAGCGCACCCGGATCGATGCTCACCGTCGCCGACGACCCCGGAAGAAAGGGGCTAGAACATCAGTCGGACGCCGCCGTTGACCGCTCGACCGTCGAGCGGCGCCCAGGCGGCGGTCGTCCACGCCCCCTCCGGAGTGCGCGCCGGAAGCACGAGCGGATCCCAGGCGGTCTGCCGCGCGTCGAGCACGTTCTCGAGGTTCACGAAGAAGCGCGCCGGCCCGAAGCGTCGCTCCACCAGGAAGCCCAGGATCCAGTAGGCCCGGGACGTCGACCGGTACGGATCGTCTTCGAGCCGCTGTCTGCCGGTGTAGTACAACTCGACGCCGCCCCGCCCGCGTCCCTCCTCCCCCCTGGCCCCCCCCTCGCCGCCCGTGTGCCGCGGCGTGCGCGGCACGACCCGCCGCTCGTCGCGCCCGGGCACGCCCTCGGTGGAGCGGGTGAAGACGTGCGTGGCCGTCAGATGGATCGGACCGCTGTGCAGTCGCGCGAGCAGCTCCGTCCCCCACGTCCGCACCGGCTCGTCGCCGTTGGCCATCGTGAGGTCACCGCCGCCGTCGGCCGTGACGACGAGGGGGTCCCGCACGCGCGAGCCGAAGAGGGTGCCGTTGAGCTCCCAGGCGCCCACCTCGCGCCCGACGTCGAGCATCGCGGAGACGACCCGCTCGGCGTCGAGATCCGAGAAGGGCAGGAGACGCCGGAGCCCGACCTCCTCGGTCTCCTCCGTGAACGGCGAAGGCGCGAAGTACCCGGTGCCGACCGAAGCCCGCACGACCCACGGGCCGGGCCGGATCAGGGCGGACAGGCGCGGGCTGACGAACGTGCCGTACGTGCTGTGCCGGTCGAGGCGTGCGCTCGCCGAGAGGGTGAGCGACCGGAGCGGCGCGTACTCGTCCTGGACGAAGACGCCCGGCACCCACCAGTCGAAGTCGAACGCGGTCACCTCCCGGCCCTCGAAGCCTTCGTGCTGCACCGCGGCCCCGATCACCCACGCGTGGGCTCCGTCCTGGCCGGAGAGCGCCACCTCGCCGAACGCCGTGCGGTGCCGGTCGCGCTCGCGCGCACCCCCGAAATCGTGGACGTGGCGTTGCGTCATCGCCGAGCCGCGCGCCGAGAGCCGGCGCGTGTCCGAGAGGAGCCAGCCCGCCACGACGCCGCCGTCGAGCCGGCGGGTCTCGAGCCGTTCCCGGTACGTGTTGCCGGCGGGCGTGGTCCCTCCCGGCATCGTGCCACCCTCGCGGTCCTCGGCCATGCCGCCGACGGTGAAGAAGACCGAGCGCCCCGCGCCGTCGTCCCAGAAAACGCGCGGCCTGGCCATCACTCTCCGAAAGCCGGCGAGGTCGGCCCAGCCGTCCTCGTCGACGTCGGTCCGGCCTTGTCGGTGGACCCCCCCGAGGAGCGTGTATCCCCACCGCTCGGTCGGCCGACCCGCGAGCCAGAGCACGCCGTCGGTGCCACCGAGCGTCGACTGGTTCACCAGGAGCTCCCGCTCGTCGTCCGGACGCCGCGAGATCAGGTTCACCACGCCGCCGAGCGCCGTCGCTCCGTACAACGCGGAGGCGGCGCCCTTGATCACCTCGACCTGCCCGAGGTCCATCGGCGGGATCTGGAGCGGGCCGAGCGCGCCCGACTGCCCTCCGTAGAGCGGCAGCCCGTCGGAGAGGATCTGCGTGTAGCGCCCGCGCAGCCCCTGGATGCGCACGCTCGCTCCCCCCAGGGCGGGCGACGACGGCTGCACGCGCAGCCCGGCGGTCTCGTTGAGGAGCATCGAGATGTCACCCGGCGTCATGAGGAGCTTCTCCTCGACCTCCTCGCGGGAGACCACCTCGATGCGGAGCGGCTCGTCCTCGATGCGGCGCTCCGTGCGCGTCGACACGACCAGGATCTCCTCGCCCTCGATCGCCTCCTCCTCCAGGCGCACGACGACCGTGGTGTCGCGCCCCGCCGTCAGCGACAGCGACAGCTCCACCGCCTCGAAGCCGATGCGCGTCACCGAGAGGACGTGGCTACCGGCCGGGAGCAGGAGGATGGCCGACCCGTCGGCGTCGGTGAGCGCGCCCCGGCCGGAGGCCGAGAGCTGCGCGCCGTCGACCGGTCCGGCCGAGCTCTCGGCGCGCACGGTGACCCGGACGTCCTGCCCGTGGAGCGCACCCGCCGAGGCCGCGGAGAGGACGGAGGCGACGGCCGCGCACCGGACGAGCCGGCGGCGCGCGTCTCCTACCACGGAGCCGAGCCGCACACCGGGCAGCACGCACCACCGCCGGCCGAGGCCCCGGCGATCTCCTCGCCCAGCGCCAGGAGTGCTTCCACCCGGTCGCCGGCCAGCCGATACCAGGCGAAACGGCCTCGCGCCTCCCTCGTGACGATGCGACATCCGAGAAGGCAGGCCAGGTGATTGGAGACGTTGGACTGCGTCAGGCCGGTCGCGTCGCAGAGCTCCGAGACCGACTTCTCGCCGTCGCGCAGCGCCATGAGGATGCGGAGGCGTGAAGGCTCGGCGAAGCCGCGGAAGAGCCCGGCGAGCGGCTGCGCGGGGCGGTCGGGCCGGGTCGTGGTGGTGTGCATGGCCGGGAACATATCAGCCCACACTGATACGACAAGGCGACGCGGTTCAGCTTCCTGGGTCGAGCCTGCGCAGCAGGACCCGGCGGAACTGGACCGGGTGGCTCTCGCTCTGCAGCGCGATCCACCCGCCGGTGAGGGCACGGCCGTCCGGCTTCGCCCCCGGCGCGAAGCCCGAGACCGAGCCGCCGCCGATGACGGGTCGCTCGTACGTCATCACGGTGTCCCCGTTGACGAGGTGCGTGACGGAGTCGCCGCCACGAACCACCAGCTCGACGGTGACCCACTCGTCGCCGTGGAAGGTGGGCGCCGACGCGCCGACGCAGTGCTGCTCGACAAGCTCGCCCTCGACATGCACGTGCGTCCCCGGGGTGCAGAGGTTCGCCGTCGGGCGGGGGTCCGTGCCGTTGCCGCCGAGGAACTGCGCCTCGAGCGAGATCGGGAAGTCCTGATCCCGCCCCATCGTCTCCGGCGCCTGCGCGTGGAACATCACGCCGCTGTTCCGGAGCGCCCATTCCGGGCCGCCCGCCGCCTGCTCTCCGACGAAGCGGTATTCGACCAGGAGTCTGTAGTGGGAGAGCGGCGCCTCCCAGAAGAGGTGGCCGAACCGGGCGTCGAAGGCGTCGTACCCCTCGTACCCGACCGTGAGCAGCCCGTCCTCGACGCGGAAGGTGCCGGCCGGGTCCTCTCCCAGCGCGCTCCCCCGGATCTTGGGCGTCCAGCCCGTGAGGTCCTCTCCGTTGAAGAGGGGTGTCCACTCGGGCTCCTGGGCGGCGCAGCCGCTCAGCAGGAGCGAGCCGATCAGGCAGAGGCGGGTGGCGCGTCGCGGGACTTCGAGGCGCATGGGGGTGCGGAGGCTCGGGCGGGGCCCGCGGGTACGCATCGAATGGCGCGGGCGGGTGTCCCGCCTAATTTGTCCGGGCCCCCGGCGGCAGCAAGCAGGACGCCGCGCCGACCCCGACCCGGCCGCCATGATCACCCGACGTGCAGTCATCCGGAACCTGGTCGTGACCGTCGGCGGCGGGTCGCTGCTGAGTGCGTGCGGCGGCCGCGTCTCCCTGGAGACGCTCGCGCCGGGGGCGCCCCCCCGCTTCTACGGAGACCGGGAGATGGCCGTTCTCTCCCGCGTGAGCGACCTGCTCCTCCCGCGCACGGAAACGCCCGGCGCGCTCGACGTCGGCGTGCCGGGGATCCTGGACGGCCTCATGGCCGAGTGGGCGAGCGAGGAGACACGGGTCGAGCACCGGGCCACCCTCGCCGCGCTCGACACGGAGCTCGGCGCCCGGCTGCTCGGTGACTTCCTCGACGCGGACTCCGCGTCCGCCGAAGCCGCGCTCTCCGCGGTCGACGCCGAGGCCTTCGCGGGTGACGGCGTCGAAGGGTACCGCGGGCTCAAGGGGCTCGTCGCGCAGGCGTACTTCTCCACGGAGGGCGGCGCGGTCGAGGAGCTCGGGTGGGTCGGGGTCCCGGGTCGCTGGGACCCGTGCGCGCAGCGGACGTGAGGGAAGGCATGACGGACTTCGACGCGATCGTGGTGGGCTCGGGGATGAGCGGCGGCTGGAGCGCCAAGGAGCTGACCGAGCGGGGCCTCAGGGTGCTGGTGCTCGAGCGCGGGCCCGAGATCCTCCCCGAGCGCGACTACACCGACCGGATTCCGCCGTGGGAGCGCCCGAACCTGGACCGGATCCCCGAGGACGAGATCGCGGCGCACTACCCGAAGCAGTACGGGGGCGTGGCGTACGCCATCAAGGAGACGACCAAGCACTTCTGGGTGAAGGACGACGAGCACCCCTACGAGGAGGCCGAGGGGACGAGCTACGACTGGCTCCGCGGCTACCACACCGGGGGCCGCTCGATCATGTGGAGCCGGCAGGCGTACCGCCTCGGGCCGCAGGACTTCGAGGCGAACGCGCGCGAGGGCGTCGGCGTCGACTGGCCGATCCGCTACGACGACATCGCCCCGTGGTACGACCACGTCGAGCGCTTCGCCGGCATCGCCGGGAGCGCCGAGGGGCTGGCTCAGCTCCCCGACGGCGTCTTTCAGCCGCACTTCGCGCTGACGTGCGCCGAGGAGGCGTTCAAGGGGCGCGTCGAGGCGGCCTTCCCCGGGCGCAACGTGATCCCGGCGCGTG
>CALJLC010000400.1 GCA_937982605.1 uncultured Gemmatimonadales bacterium
CCGGCACCTGGGCCGGCGCGTCGAAGGTCACCACCGGCGCCCCGATTCCGTCGAGGAAGTAGCCGGGGACCGTTCGCCAGGGGCTCCGACCCACCAGGACGCGCACCACTTCGTGACCTGCGTCGCGCAGCGCCGGGGCCAGCGCGAGCGCCTGAGTCATGTGCCCGCGGCCCTCGCCCTGAACCACGAAGACCGTCCTCAGAGGTTGCATGACAACAAGGTCTTACCGGCACCCGGCGAGGGCCACCCGGCGCCCCCACGGGGGCGGTCGGAGGGCGCATGCACCGCCCGCCGGAGGGCCGGGGCGCGGGTCGCCCCGGAGCTTTACCGGCCTATCCGCCTCGTCTACCTTCGGTTGCTTCCCATCCTCCGAATCGAGCGGGTCCCGGGCGGGATCCTGCGCCTATGAGGGAGACCCCTGCGTGGCGGACAACAACTTCGATCTGATCGTCATCGGGAGCGGACCGGGCGGCTACGTCGCCGCCATCCGCGCGGCCCAGCTCGGCATGAGCGTGGCCTGTGTCGAGGACGCGGACCTGGGCGGCGTCTGCCTCAACATCGGGTGCATCCCGACCAAGGCGATGCTCACCAGCGCGCTCCTGGCCAACGAGATGCGCGACGGCGAGAAGCACGGGATCATCGCCAAGGACGTGACCTTCGACCTCGGCCCCGCGCAGGAGCGGAGCCGGAAGGTCGTGGCGCAGATGGTCCGCGGCATCGGAGGGCTCTTCAAGAAGAACAAGGTGACGCACCTGCAGGGCTTCGGACGGATGGCCGGGAAGGGCAAGGTCGAGGTGCAGGCCTCCGACGGCTCCAAGGCGACGTACGGCGCCAAGCACGTGATCGTGGCCACCGGATCTCGGCCTCGCGACCTGCCCGTGCTGAAGATCGACGAGGACCGCATCTGGTCGTCGACCGGCGCGCTCATGCAGAAGGAGGCCCCGGGCTCGCTCTTCATCGTCGGCGCAGGCGCCATCGGGATGGAGTTCGCCGACGTCTACGCCTCCTTCGGCACGAAGGTCACGATCGTCGAGGCGCTCGACCGCATCCTGCCGCTCGAGGACGCCGAGATCTCGAAGTTCATGGAGCGCACGTACAAGAAGCGCGGCATGGACATCCACACCGGCGCGCGCTTCGAGAGCTGCGAGGTGAAGAAGGACGGCGTGACCGTCACCTTCACCGACGGCAAGGGTCAGAAGCAGACGATGGACGTCGACTACGTCCTGTCGGCGGTCGGCCGGGTGCCGAACTCGCAGGACCTCGGCCTCGAGAGCCTGGGCGTGAAGATCGACGAGCGCGGCTTCATCGTCGTCGACGAGCAGCTGCGCACGAACGTCCCGGGCGTCTACGCCATCGGAGACGTCGCCGGCCACCAGCTCCTGGCGCACAAGGCGAGCCACGAGGGAATCGTCTGCGTCGAGCACATCGCCGGTCAGGGCCACCACACCGTCGACTACGGGAACGTCCCGAACTGCACCTACTGCCACCCCGAGGTCGCCTCGGTCGGGCTCACGGAGGAGCAGGCCAGGGAGGCGGGCCACGACATCGAGGTGGGCAAGTTCCCGTGGGTCGGTATCGGTCGCGCGGTGGCGGCCGGGCACTCGGACGGATTCGTGAAGGTCATCCGCGACAAGAAGTACTCCGAGATCCTCGGCGCGCACATCGTCGGACCCCACGCCACCGAGCTCATCGCCGAGTTCGTCGTGGGCCGGCACCTCGAGTCCACCGTCGAAGAGATGGAGAAGGCGATGCACCCGCACCCGACGCTCTCCGAGGGTGTGGCCGAAGGCGCCCTTGCGGCATTGGGTCGCCCGATCCACATCTAGGAACCCCCGGTCGGCGGCATACCCGCCGCACGGGGCCCCCGACAGCGGAGAGGAAGATGAGCCGAACGACCGTGACCCAGCAGCCCGAGCTCGACCGCCCGGCGGAGCGGGACTGGACCGACGATCAGGCCGTCGCTCTCCGTCTTTGGATCACGCTGGCCCGCTGCTACGCGACGTACGCCAAGGCGCTGGCCGCGAAGATCCAGGACTACGGGCTCACCACGCCGCAGTTCGGCACGCTCGAGGCGCTCTACCACCTCGGCCCGCTCTCCCTCGGGGAGCTCGCCGAGAAGCTCCTGGTCACGGGCGGAAACGTGACGTACGTCATGGACCGCCTGGAGGATCAGGGCCTCGTCTACCGGTACCGCCGGCCCGACGACCGACGCGTCATCCAGGCGAGGCTGACGCCGGAAGGGCGGGAGCTGGTGGCGGAGGTCTTCCCGAGTCACGCGGCCTACATCGAGCACCTCTCCCGGCACCTGTCGCCGGAGGAGCAGGGTCAGCTGGCGGGCCTGCTCAAGTCGCTCGGCACCGGGATCGCCGACAAGGACCTCTAGGCGCGAACCGCCAGGCGAGGTCCCGCGGAGCGGCGCGGGAGCGCCCCGCCGCGCCGCCTGCCGCCCGCCCGCCTACGCCGGAGCGCTCGCCTCCGCCTCCACGTCGATCCCTCGGATCGCCAGGATCCGCAGCAGCGCCTCGCCGATCTTGTTGTTGGGCGTCGACGCGCCGGCGGTGATGCCGAGATCGAACGCCTCTTCGGGGATCCACGACTCCGCCACGACCTCGTCGGCGTCCGGGGACAGCTCAGGCTTGTGCCGGATCACGCCCGAGTCGACGTCGATGCACGAGGCGTCCTCGATGTGGAAGGTCGTCGTGTGCTGCCGGCAGAGGTGCGCCAGGTGGTTGGTGTTCGAGGAGTTGTAGCCGCCGATGACGAGCATGATGCGGGGCGGCTCCTCCATCATCTCGGCCACCGCGTCCTGCCGCTCCTGCGTGGCGGAGCAGATCGTACCGAACGAGCGGAAGTGCGTGGCCGCGTGCTCCTCGCCGAAGCGCTCCACCATCGCCTCGTGGACCTTCATCCCGATCGCCAGCGACTCCTTGGCCAGCATCGTCGTCTGGTTGGCCACGCCGACGAGCTCGAGGTCCCGATCCGGGTCGAAGCCCGGTGACGCCTTCTTCCGGAAGTGCTCCATGAAGGCTTCCCGGGTCAGGTGGCCCGGACGGCGGGCGATGTAGTCGAAGAGGAGGTGCCCCTCCTCCATGTCCCGAACGATGATGTACTTGCCGCCGTCGTGCTTGTTGACCTGCGACGCGGTCGCCCGCGACTCCTCGTGCGTGTACTTGCCGTGGATCACCGCGGTGAAGCCGTCCCGCGCGTAGTTCTCCACGCGCTTCCAGACGTGCAGGACCGATCCGCAGGTCGTGTCCACGAGGATGCAGCCGACCTTCCGCAGCTCCTCGAAGTCGTGGAGCGTCACGCCGAACGCGGGCAGGATCACCACGTCGTCCGGGGTCACGCCCGAGAAGTCGAAGGCGCCCTCGGCGTCAGGGTAGATGAACCGGATCCCCATCTCCGTCATCCGCGTGTTCACGTGCGGATTGTGGATGATCTCGCCGACGAGGAAGATCCGCTTCTCGGGGAACTTGTGGACGGTCTCGTACGCGTAGTCGACGGCCCGGTCCACCCCGTAGCAGAAGCCGAACTCCTGCGCGAGCCGCACGGTGACGTCGCCGAACGTGTCCGTGTAGCCGCGCGAGCGGATCCGCTCCACGAGGGCGGACTGGTACTCGGCGTCGATGAGCGGGCGGAGCTCCTTCTTGAGCCCGAAACCCTTGCGGAAGTAGGTCTGCTCCATCGTGACGGCTCGTCCCGGTCCGTACCCGCGACCGGAGGGCCGGCGGTCGGACTCGTGCGAAGCGGAAGGGTCGTTGGGAAGCGCTACCCCCGGCGGAGGGCGGCGGTCCTTCGAGAAACGCTGGTCCCTGAACCTAGCGGACCCCGCCCGTGTAGTGATACCCATGACCGTTCTCGGCCGACTGGCCCTCCTCTTCGTCGTCGTCCCGATCCTCGAGCTGGTCCTGCTCATCCAACTCGGACAGATCGTGGGGCTCCTGCCCACTCTGGCGCTCGTCGTCTTCACCGGCGTGACCGGGGCGTGGCTGGCACGGGCGGAGGGTCTGCGGGTCTTCCTGCAGTTCCAGCGCGAGCTCGCCTCGGGCAAGCTCCCCGGCCAGGCGCTCATGGACGGGATCTCGGTGCTCGTGGGCGGCGCGTTCCTGCTCACCCCGGGCGTCCTCACCGACGTGGCCGGTTTCTCGCTCCTGCTGCCGACGACTCGCCGGTGGATCCAGCGGCGGGTCCGGAAGCGGCTCGAGCGCCAGATCGCCGACGGCACGGTGCGCGTCGTGACGATGGGCTCGTTCGGCGTCGGCGGCTTCGGCTTCTGCGCCACGCGCTTCGGCGGCGCCGGGCAGGGAGCGGCCGACGACGATCCGGGCGGTGTCGAGATCGGCCGTAGGCCGGGCGCCGAGCGCGCTCCGCCGCGCCGCTCCGCCCCACCGGGGATGGACCCCTCGAAGCAGATCCTGATCGACGAAGAGTAGTCGGGGGCCGGCCGGAGTCGCCGGACCGCCGGTACCCGGCCGAGCCCGACGGCGATTCCTCTACGCGTTCGCCAGGTCGAGCGAGCGCGGCATCCGACCGGGACGCCGGTGCATCGTCGCCTGCTCGTACGCGTACGCCAGACGGAGCAGCACGTCCTCGCTCCACTGCCGCCCGAAGAAGAGGATCCCGACCGGCATCCCGTGGACGTAGCCGTTGGGCACCGTGATGCTCGGGTAGCCGGAGATGGCCGCCGAGCCCGAGCTGCCGTAGCTCGAGCCTCCGTCGGTGACCAGGTCGGTCTTCCACGCGGGCCCCGTCGTGGGCGAGACGATGGCGTCCAGATCGTGCGCCTCCATGACGGCGTCGATGCCGCGCTCCCGCGAGAGCTCCCCCGCCGTCCGCAACGCCTCCAGGTACTCCGGCGACGTCAGGTCGCCCTTCTCCTCGGCCATGTGGAAGATCTCCTGGCCGAACCACGGCATCTCCCGGTCGGCGTTCGCTTCGTTGAAGGCGATGACGTCGGCCAGCGTCGCCATGCCGTTGGGTCGGCCGGACATCTCCAGGTAGGCCGCCAGGTCGGCCTTGAGCTCGTAGAGCAGGATCTGGAACGACGCCTGGCTGAACTCCCTGCGCGTCTCGATCACGGTGTCGTCGACGATCACCGCCCCGGCGGCGGACATCGCACGGATGGCGTCCTCCATGAGCGCGTCGACGACCGGGTGGTTGCCGAAGTGGCTCCGCTCGATGCCGATGCGCGCCCCGCGGAGGCCGTCGGCGTCCAGGAAGCTCGTGTAGTCCGTGCCCGTGAAGCGGGCCGACGGCTCGGTCATCGGATCGCGCGGATCGGGCCCGACGAGGGCGCTCAGGATCGCGGCCGCGTCGGCCACCGTGCGCGTCATCGGACCCGCCGTGTCCTGCGTGTGCGCGATCGGGATGATGCCGGCGCGGCTCACGAGCCCGACCGTCGGCTTCAGGCCGACCACGCCGTTCACGGACGAAGGGCACACGACGGACCCGTTCGTCTCGGTGCCGATCGCGCCGGCGCAGAAGTTGGCCGAGACCGCCGCGCCCGACCCCGACGACGAGCCGCACGGGTTGCGGTCGACGGCGAAGGCGTTGCCGCACTGTCCGCCGCGGGCGCTCCACCCCGAGCTCGAGCGCGTCGACCGGATGTTCGCCCACTCGGACAGGTTCGCCTTGGCCAGAAGCACGGCGCCCGCCTCGCGGAGCTTCGCCGCCACCCCGCTGTCCTGCGCGGCGACGTGACCCTCCAGCGCCAGCGACCCCGCCGTCGTGGTCATGCGGTCCGCGGTGTCGATGTTGTCCTTGAGCACGATCGGGACCCCGTGAAGCGGCCCGCGGACGTTGCCCGCCGCGCGCTCCTGGTCGAGCCGTCGCGCCTCGTCCACGGCCTCCGGGTTCGTCTCGATGATCGAGCGCAGCCGTGGGCCGTCGCGGTCGAGGGCCGCGATGCGCTCGAGGTAGAGCCGCGTGATCTGCTCCGAGGAGCGGGCCCCCGACGTCATCTGCTCCGCCAGCTCGGCGATCGTCACCTCCTCGAGCTCGAAGGCCTCGTCCAGCCACCACTGCGCGCCGTCCGTCCCCGCGGCCGATCGCCCGGCGCCGAGTGCGCCGTCGTCTCCGCTGCACGCGGTGGCGCCGAGCGAAGCGGCGGCGGCCCCCAGCGTGCCGAGCTTCACGAAGTCTCGGCGGTCGAGCGGCGCTCGGCCGGGCGCTGCGGGGGTGTCGTCGTCTCGGCGGTCGGCGGGCTCGGACATCATGGGCTCCGTTTCGTTTCGGCGGGTAGGGCGGCCAAGCTGGGCGGGGCGAAGCCGGGCGGGCAAGCGGGCGCGTTCGAAGGGGCTGGCCGGGGCGCAGGCGCGCGAGGCCGAACGGTGGGGCCGCCGGGAGGCGGCGGCGAGGTCGTCCTGCATCGTCCCCTCGCGACATGGAACGCCGCGCACGCCGCCGGTAGCTTCCTGCGCATGACGAGAGACATCGCTTTTCTGGAGCGCCTCCTCGACGCCCCGGGCCCGTCCGGCTTCGAGGTCCGCGCCGCCCGCGTCTGGCGGGAGGAGGCCGGGCGCTTCGCATCGGACGTGCGCGTCGACGTGAGCGGGAACTCCTTCGCCACCGTGAACCCGGACGGGGCGCCGCACGTGATGCTCGCCGGCCACATCGACGAGATCGGCCTGCAGGTGACGCACATCGACGAGGAGGGCTTTCTCTTCGTCGACGAGATCGGAGGCTGGGACCCTCAGGTGCTCGTGGGCCAGCGGGTGACCGTGCTCGGCCGGGACGGCGACGTACCGGGCGTGATCGGCAAGAAGGCGATCCATCTGATCCAGCCCGACGAACGCGGAAAGGCGTCGAAGACGCGTCAGCTCTGGGTCGACGTCGGAGCGAAGGACCGGGACGCGGTCGCCGCGCTCGGGCTCCGGGTCGGGGATCCGATGGTGATCGCGCAGGGGATGGTCCGCCTCGCCGGGGACCTCATCGCCAGCCGCGCCATCGACGACCGCATCGGGGCCTTCGTGGTGCTCGAGGCGATCCGGCTCCTCGCCGACGACGACGATCTGGACGCGTGCGCCACCGCGGTCGCCACGGTCCAGGAGGAGATCGGCTACCAGGGCGGCGGCGCGCGCACGAGCGCGTACGCGCTCGACCCCGACGTGGCCCTCGTCGTCGACGTGACGTTCAGCACGGACGTGCCCGACATCGAGAAGAAGGAGCTGGGTGAGCACGAGCTCGGCGGCGGGCCGGTGCTGAGTCGGGGCTCGGCCGCGCACAACGGCGTCTTCGAGATGCTGGCGGCGGTGGCCGAAGACGAGGGGATCCCGTACACCATCCAGGCCTCCCCCAAGGCGACGCGCACCGACGCGGACGGCATCCACCTCACGCGCCACGGCGTGCCGACCGGGCTGATCTCGGTACCGA
>CALJLC010000401.1 GCA_937982605.1 uncultured Gemmatimonadales bacterium
GGACACGCCCCCGAGATGATCTGCGGCACCGGCTTCCTCGACGGCAACCCGGTCGGCGTCATCGCCAACGCGCGCGGGATGTTCAAGGCGGCGTCCGGCGGCCCGCCACGCTTCGGCGGCATCGTCTACACGGAGAGCGCGCGCAAAGTGGCGTACTTCATCGAGACGATGAACCGGCACCGGACGCCCATTCTCTTCGTGCAGGACGTCTCGGGCTTCATGGTCGGGCCCGACGCGGAGCACTCCGGAATCATCCGGGCCGGGGCGGAGTTCGTCGAGGCGATGGCGACCGCGACCGTGCCGAGGATCGTGCTGACCGTCAATCACGCCTCCGGGGCCGGTTACTACGCGATGGCGGGGCAGGGCTTCGATCCGGACTTCATTCTTTCCCTTCCCACGGGCCGCATGGGCGTCATGGAGGGGAGCAGCGCCGTGATGGCCCTGTTCGGGAGCCAGCTCGATCGGCTCAAGGCCGAGGGCGCCGTTCCGGACGAGGACCTCACGACCCGCATGGACGAGGTCCGCGCCGAGTACGATCGGCAGCTCGACGCCCGCTTCGCCGCGGCGCGCGGCTTCGTCGACGAGGTCGTCCTCGCCGAGGAGGTGCGCCCGGCGCTGGGGCTCCTTCTCCGAGCGGCTCGACAGAACGCGGGGCCGCACATCGGTGCGTTCCAGATCGGGGAGGGCGCGTGGTGAGCGAGGAGCGGGTGGTCCGCGTGGCCAGCGGACAGGGATTCTGGGGGGACGACCTGGAGGCTCCGGTCCGGCAGGTCGAGGGCGGGGGGATCGACTACCTCATGCTCGACTACCTGGCCGAGGTCACGATGTCGATCATGCAGAAGCAGCGCGCCCGTGACCCCGAGGCCGGCTTCGCGCGGGACTTCGTGCCGCTGATGGAGCGGATCTTCCCGCGCTGCATCGACGACGGCGTCCGCGTGGTGACCAACGCGGGCGGGGTGAACCCGGAGGGGTGCGCCGACGCCCTCGTGGAGGCCGGCCGGCGAGCCGGCGTCGGTGGCCGGGCGAAGGTGGGGCTCGTGACCGGCGACGACCTCATGGAGCGCCTCGACGACCTGCTCGCGCGCGGCCACGCCCTGGCCAACATGGAGACGGGCGAGCCGCTCTCGACGGTTCGCGACCGGGTGCAGAGCGCGAACGCCTACATCGGTGCGGCCCCGATCGTCTCCGCCCTCGAGAAGGGCGCGGACGTGATCGTGACCGGGCGGAGCACCGACACCGCGCTCACGTACGCGCCGCTCATCCACGAGTTCGGGTGGGCCGCCGACGACTGGGACCGGATCGCGCGCGGCGTCGTGGCCGGGCACATCAACGAGTGCGGCGCGCAGTGCACCGGAGGCAACTGCCTGATCGACTGGTGGACCATCCCGGACATGGCGTCGGTCGGCTTCCCGATCGTCGAGGTGAGCGCCGATGGCTCCTTCGTCGTCACCAAGCACGACGGGAGCGGCGGCCGGGTCACCCGCGCCTCGGTTGCCGAGCAGATCCTGTACGAGATGGGTGATCCGACCGAGTACATCACCCCCGACGTCGTCGCGGACTTCACCAGGATCCGGCTCGAGGAGCTGGGCGGTGACCGGGTGCGCGTCGACGGGGTCACCGGTGGCCCGCGGACCGACTTCCTGAAGGTCTCGATCGCGTACGCCTCCGGCTGGAAGGCGACCGGGACGCTCACCTACGCCTGGCCCGACGCGGCCGCCAAGGCCCGTGCGGCCGACCGGATCCTGCGGGAGCGGCTCGACCGCCTGGGACTCCGCTTCGACGAGGTGCGGACCGAGCTGGTGGGATGGGACTCGACGCACGGGTCGCTCGCGGGAGAACCGCCCGCCGACCTGCCCGAGGTCCAGCTTCGCGTCGGCGTCCGCGCCGCGGAGCGGGAGCCGGTCGAACGATTCACCCGCGAGATCGCGCCGCTGGTGCTCACCGGGCCGCCGTCGGTGACGGGATTCGCGGGGGGACGCCCGCGGGTACAGGAGATCATGGCGTACTGGCCGGCGTTGATCCGACGCGAAGAGGTCGAGTCGGCGCTCGAGGTGGAGGTACGGGACGTATGAGGCGTGCCGCGACTCGGCTTCGGCGCGGGCGCCGCGGCTCCGGAGGTGCCCGATGACGAAGGTTCAGCTGGTCCACCTGGCCCACGCACGCTCGGGGGACAAGGGCGACACCGCCAACGTCGGCGTGATCGCGTACGACGAGGCGCACTACGAGCTCCTGCGCCGAGCGCTCACGCCGGAGGCCGTGAAGGCCCACTTCGGGCCGATGGTCCGGGGCGACGTGGAGCGCTACGAGCTCCCGAACCTCGGCGCGCTCAACTTCCTCCTGCACGGAGCGCTCGGCGGCGGCGGGACGATGTCGCTGATGAACGACGCACAGGGCAAGGTCTTCAGCACCGCGCTCCTGCGCATGGAGGTCGATGTCCCCGACGAGGTCGCCGAGGCGGTGCGGGGCCGGGGGAGGGTGCCGGCGGGGTGGACGGTGGAGCGATACGGCGACGACGGGGGCGGCCTGTCGTGAGCGGCGCGACCGGCCGGGACGACGACGGGAGCGGCAGCCCGAGGGCGGACCTCGTCCTGTACGACGTCTCCGACGTCGTCGCGCGTCTCACGCTCAACCGGCCGGAGAAGCGCAACGCCCTGAACGGTGCGCTGGTCGAGGCGCTCAAGGCCGCGCTGGCGCGGGCGGGAGCGGACGACGCCGTGTCGGTCGTCGCGCTCACGGGCGCGGGGAAGGACTTCTGCTCCGGAGCGGATCTGGCCGAGCTCGAGCGCATCGCGACGCTGAGCGAGGCCGAGAACGTGGAGGATGCCCGGTCGCTCGGCGCGCTCTTCACCGCGATGCGCGCCCTGCCGAAGCCGATCGTGGGGGTCGTACGCGGCCGCGCCCTGGCCGGCGGATGCGGCCTGGCCTCGGCGTGCGATCTCGTGGTGGCGTCCGAAGACGCCGAGTTCGGCTACCCCGAGGTCCACCTGGGCTTCGTCCCGGCCATGGTGATGGCGATTCTTCGGCGGAAGGTCGGCGAAGGGGTCGCCTTCGAGCTGGCGGTCGGCGGCGACCGCTTCGGAGCCGACGAGGCCCGCCGGATGGGGCTCGTGAACCGGGTCTTCGCCGAGCAGGGCTTCGACGACGCCGTCGGAGGCTACCTCGGGGCGCTCGCCACCAGGCCCCGCTCGGCGGTGGCGCTCACGAAGGGGCTCCTCTACGAGCTGGACGGCCTGACGTTCGCCGAGGGCATCGAGCGCGGGGCACGGGTGAACGCCGAGGCCCGGATGACCGAGGAGTGCCGCGCCGGGGTCCGACGCTTCCTCGAGCGCTCGAAGCGCTAGGCTCCCGCCGACGTGCCTTTCCGACCGGATCGCCGCCGCCGGGACGACCGATTCCTCGAGTGGAAGATCCGCCTCTTCACGATCGCCGCGGTGGCGGCGATGGCGGGGATCTACCTCGACGAGCGCTGGATGACGGGAACGGCCATCGTCGTGCTCGCGGCCGGGATGGCGCTCCGCTTCCTGCCGGGCGGCGGCGCGGCGCCCGGGGAGCCGACCGACCCGGACGGCTCCGCGGGGACGGAGGACACCGTAGGTGGCGAGCACGCCGCAGGGCAGGAGGACGACCGGCCCCTCGGCTGACGGCCGCCGCCGGGCCGATCGAGCCCTCCCCTCGGCCCGCCGGGCCGGCGAGCGTGGAGGATGCGCTCCGACCCGGTCGCCGTGCTGCGCCGTGCCTTCGGCTACCCGGGCTTCCGGCCCGGCCAGGAGGAGCTCGTCCGGGCGGTCCTTTCGGGCCGCGACGCGCTCGGGGTGCTCCCGACCGGGGGTGGGAAGAGCGTCTGCTACCAGGTCCCGGCGCTGATCCTGGACGGGCTCACGCTCGTGGTCACGCCCTTGATCTCGCTCATGGAGGACCAGGTCGGACGAGCGAGAGAGGTCGGGCTGCGGGCGGAGTGCCTGAGCGCCACCCGTCCGGCCGCCGTGCGGCGCACGGTGATCGAGCGGGCGGGGGCCGGAGCCCTCGACCTCCTCTTCGTCTCGCCCGAGCGGCTCGAGACCTCCGTCTTCCGTGCGTTGCTCGCGCGCTGCCGCATCGTGCTGCTCGCCGTCGACGAAGCGCACTGCATCAGCGAATGGGGTCACGACTTCCGACCGGCGTACCGGACGATCGCGGCGGCGACCCGGCGCCTCCAGGCGCCCACGCTGGCGCTGACCGCGAGCGCGACCCCCGAGGTGCGCGCGGACGTGCGCCGCTCGCTCCGCATGTCCGATCCCCTGGAGGTCGTGCTCTCCTTCGACCGCTCCAACCTCTGGTGGGCGGTCGAGCGTGCCGGTCCCCCGCGCGATCGCCTGCGCCGGATCCGCGCGCTCGTCCGGGGCTCCGGATGCGCCATCGTGTACGCCCCGACCCGTCGGGCCGTCGAGCAGCTCCGGGACGACCTGGCCCGGCACGCGATCCCCTGTGACGCGTACCACGCCGGCCTCCCCGGACCCGAGCGATCCCGGGTGCAGCAGCGGTTCATGGACGGAACGACGCGGGTGGTGGCGGCGACCAACGCCTTCGGGATGGGGATCGACAAGCCCGACGTGCGCACGGTGGTGCACCTCCAGCTTCCGGGCACGCTCGAGGCGTACTACCAGGAGGCCGGGCGGGCCGGGCGGGACGGGCTGCCCAGCCGGTGCATCGCGCTTCACGGCCGCGGAGACAGGCGCCTGGCCGACCGTTTCCTCGATCGGACCCATCCGCGGAAGCGCCGGCTGCGGGCCGTCCACCGCGCGTTGCGCCGCGCGTCCGACCCGGAGGGCGTCGCCGACGTCACGGACCCGCGGGTCGTGCGGGCCCTCGGGGAGGTTCCGCGGGGCTGGATGGAGGGCGAGCCGCAGGGGGCGCTCGCGGCGCTGGAGCGCGCCGGGGCCCTTCGCCCCGTCCCGTACCCGGGAACCGAACGGCGGTCGGGCGGGTCTTTCAGACGGGCTCGACTGCTTCCGGGCCGGCTCGATCCGGCTCGGGTCGAGGCCCGGCGCGGCGTCGTCGCGGCCAAGATCGACGCCGTCCAGCGCTACGCGAGGACGCGGGGATGCCGTTCCCGCGCCCTTCTGCGCTATTTTGGTGAGATGCGTCGTGACGCCTGCGGGCGATGCGACCGGTGTGGATGGGACACGGAACGGGGGTTGCCTGACCCGGATGGATAGATACCTCACAGCCGAACACGTCGCGCTCCGCGAGCGGGTGAACCGCTTCGGGCACGAGGCGATCGCTCCGGTGGCCCGGGAGCTCGACGAATCGGGCACCTTCCCGTGGGACAACGTGAAGGCGATGGCCGAGATGGGCCTCTTCGGCGTCCCGGTGCCGCGCGACCTCGGCGGGATGGGGCTCGACTACCTGAGCTACATCGTGGTCATCGAGGAGCTCGCCAAGTTCGACGCGAGCCACTCGATCACCGTCAGCGCCCATACCACGCTGGGCCTGTCGCCGATCCTGACCTTCGGGACCGAGGAGCAGAAGCGGCGGTTCGTCCCCCCGCTCGCCACCGGCCGTGTCCTGGGAGGCTTCGGCCTCACCGAGCCCGGCGCGGGATCGGACGCCTCCGGGACCCGCACCCGCGGCGTGCGTGAGGGCGACGGGTACCGACTCGACGGCTCCAAGATCTTCATCACGAACGCCGGCGTCGGCGAGATCTTCGTGGCCACGGCGGTCACCGAGCCCGGCCGCGGCTCGAAGGGGATCAGCAGCTTCATCGTCTGCAAGCCGACCGTGGACCTCGAGCGGGCCCGGGCGCTCGGCTGCGGCCACCTCGACGATCTCCCTTTCACGGAGGGGGTCCGCGCCGGCGAGAAGGAAGACAAGATGGGGTGGCGCGCCTCGGACACCCGCGAGCTGCACTTCGAGGACGCCTTCGTCCCGGAGAGCCAGCGACTGGGTGAAGAGGGGCAGGGCTTCGTCAACTTCATGAAGACCCTCGACTCGGGGCGGATCGGTGTCGCGGCGCTCTCGCTCGGCCTGGCCGAAGGGGCGCTCGAGACCGCGGTCCGCTACACGAACGAGCGGGAGCAGTTCGGACGGAGGGTCTGGGACTTCCAGCAGGTGCAGTTCAAGCTGGCCGAGATCGCCACGGACATCGAGGCGGGCCGGCATCTGACGTACCATGCGGCGTGGCTCCAGGATCAGGGGCGCCCGTACGCGAAGCAGGCCGCCATGGCCAAGTACTTCTGCTCCGAGCTCTCGATGCGTGCCACGCTGGGCGCGATCCAGGTGATGGGCGGAGCGGGGTACACCAGCGACTACCCGGTGGAGCGCATGATGCGCGACGCCAAGATCTGCGAGATCGGAGAGGGCACCAACGAGATCCAGCGGCTCGTCATTGCCAGGAAGCTCCTGGAAGAGGTGATGGCGGAGCCGGAAACCCCCGCCGAGCCGGCTCGGGAAATGGAGCCGGCCGGCACCTGAGACTACAGAACGTCGGCCCGTAGCGGAGGGGCCGGGCGTCCGAATCGACTGGACGACGCCCGCTCGCCGCACCCGAACGGAGCCGGACCACCGACGGTCGCCGAAGCTGCCTCCGACGCATTGGGCGGGAAGCAGCCCCGGGACGCGGACGGTGCCGGTCATGGGCGCGCGGACCGACCCGACATCGGAGAAAATTCTTGAGGAGAGAAATCCTCGTGAGCTCGACCCCGCAGGAGTCGTGGGTCGCGCTGCGTGAAGACAACCGGCTCGCCGAGATCATGTTCGACCGCCCCGACCAGAATCGGGTGCTGGGCGACATCTTCCTCGGCAGGGTCGAGGCCGTGCTGCCGGGCATCCAGGCGGCGTTCGTCGACATCGGCACGGAGAAGGCCGGCTTCCTGCACGTCTCGGACGTGATCGTCGGCAACGGCGACGGCGACGGAGACGACGAGGACGGCAACGGCAACGGAAACGGTCGGGGCCGCGGTCGCGGCCGGAAGAGCCGCAGCCTGCCGCCGATCCAGGACCACGTGAAGAAGGGCCAGGAGATCCTGGTCCAGGTGACCAAGGAAGCGATCAGCACCAAGGGGCCGCGGCTGACCGCGGAGATCTCCCTGCCGGGCCGCTTCCTCGTCTATATGCCGTTCGCGTCCCGCGTGGGCGTGAGCCGCAAGATCGAGGGGCGCAACCAGCGCTCGAAGCTGCGCGGGATGGCCCAGAAGATCCTCCCGAAGGACTCCGGGGGCCTCATCGTTCGCACCGTGGGCGAGGAGGTCACGCAGGAGAAGCTCGAGAGCGAGTTCCAGCGGCTCCACGAGCGCTGGAGCTCGATCCGGGAGAAGGCGAGCCAACTCCAGGCCCCCGCCCCGGTGTACCGGGAGGCCACGCTCATCAGCGGCGTGATCCGCGACCTCTTCCGCGACAA
>CALJLC010000402.1 GCA_937982605.1 uncultured Gemmatimonadales bacterium
AGCGCGGCCTCCGGCCTGGCGCGCGAGGTCAGTGCGGGCGGGGAGCTGGCGACGACGTACGAGGGGCGTGACGTGCACATCCTCGGCTACTTCGTCGACGTGACCGCGGCTCCGCTCGTCGAGGCGGGGCGGCGCGCGGAGCGGCGCCGCGAGGAGCGCATGCGGGAGATGATCGACCGTCTGGCCGAGCAGGGCGTCGACGTGCCGTTCGAGGCCGTCGAGCGGGCCGCCGGCGAGGACGCGGTCGTCATCGGCCGACCGCATCTGGCGGCCGCGCTGGTCGAGTCGGACCACGCGACGTCCGTCTCCGATGCCTTCGACCGCCTCATCGGAGACGACCACCCGGCCTTCGTGCCGACGCATCTGCTCGAGCCGGCCGAGGCGGTCGAGATCGTGCTGGCGTCGGGCGGGATCCCGGTATGGGCGCACCCGCCCGGAGATCTGGTGGACCCGTTGCTGCCCGGACTGAAGCGCGCGGGGCTGCGCGGGCTCGAGGTCTACCGGCCTCGCCACCGGAAGAGCGAGGTGCTGCGGCTCGAGGCGATTTGCCGGAGCAGCGGGCTGCTCATGACGGGCGGGTCGGACTGGCACTCACCGGGCGGCGGCGCCGCGCTCGGGGACTTCTGGGTGGACTCGGACGAGGTGGAGGGGTTCCTGACGGCGGGGGGGATGTAGGGAAGCGCTTCCGGGCCTCCGCTCAGCGTCCGGCGGGCGCACGGGGAAGCTCCCCGAGCCGCTCGGTCAGCCAGCGATCCAGGGCATACCGGAGGGGACGGCTGACCGTGGTGTCCCCCGGGAGCCGCTCGAGCGCCTCCAGGTAGTGCGATCGCGCCTCCTCGAGCCTCCCCAGATCCTGGTACACGCTTCCCATCAGCTCCCAGGAGCGCGCCCGCTCGGGGTAGTCCCGCATCAGCCACCGGTAGACGGTCAGCGTCCCGTCCAGACCGTCTTCCGCGAGGTCGCGTCCGAAGCGGCGGACGACGTCGAACGGCCGGCGGAACGCGTTGGCGGGGTCGCCCCTGAAGTCGTCGTATGCCTCGGCGGCGCCCGCCATGCCGGCCGTCTCGTATCCCTCCAGGAGGGCCCTCCGGAGGTCCCGCGGCTCGTACGTGGCGATGGCTTCGAGGGCAGGGTCGCGTCCTCGAAGCAGGTCGTCCCGTGTGGTGAGCGCGGCGACCGTCGGCAGGACCGCTTCGGGCTGCGGGTCCGGGCCGAACGGCTGGAAGTACTGCGTCGCCCACGTGAAGCGGAGCCCCGAGTGGGGGGCGCGGTCGGTGAAGGGGTTCTCACCGTAGAGGTTCGGGCGCGCCCCGGTGGGCTCGCCGACCAGCACCGGGTCGAGGAAGCGGACGAGGTCACCGAGCATCACGATCGATGCCGACAGCGTCCAGCGTCCGGTCACCACGAAGAACCGCGGGTCCGTCGACTCGCGCAGCGCCACCAGCGTACGGACCAGGGGAACCGTCGCGGCCGAGCTCCCGCCGACGTTCCAGCGCAGGTCGAGGACGAGACGACCGGCGGGCCGCGCGTCCAGTGAATCCGCGAGCCTGGCGGCGAACGCAGCGATCGACTCGTCGGGGGCGTCGCGAGCGGAGTTGAACTGCACGTACCATGCGTCGAGGTCGTCGATCCTCTCGAACCAGTAGAGCCGGTCGCGATGCCGGAGGTATCGAGGGGGGTCGAACGCCCCGACGTCGTGCGGTGCCAGCCACTCCTCGATCGGCGTCTCTTCCGCGTGCACGGTGGTTCGTGCCGTGCGCCCGTCCGGCAACGTCAGCACCAGCTCCAGCGCGCCGTCCGGGCCCGCGAGTCCCAGCGCACCCGCGGCCTCGGCATGGCCGAGGACCCGGGGGGCGCTGATGCGGGCGGTCCACTCGTTCTCGCGGTAGAGATACCGGGAGGCTCGACGGACGGCGGACGCCGGCGAGATCCCGCCGATGGAGTCCACCCGCGCCCCGACGAGCGCCGCGTGCTGCTCGGAGGTCTCGCCGATGGCCAGCCCGTCGGCCAGCCACTCGAACCGCACCCCGTAGGGGCGGAACGCGAGCGGCCCGTCGGTCGGGAGCCTCAGATACGTGTGGGCGTCCTCGATCGACGCAGCCAGCGCGCTGAGTCCCATGACGATCTCGGCGTCGGTCGCGCCCTCGATCCGGGCAATGAGCGCTTCGGTCGAGTCCCGGAACGCGTCCTCGCGCGCGGTGTGGAAGGCGTCGACGTGATTGCGGACGAGCGCGTCCGCCACGTAGCGGATGTCCTCGCGCCACTGCTGCGGCGTCAGGCTCGCACCCTGCTGCGCGCGCAACGGCGCCGCCCAGCACGTCGCCAGGACCAGAGCCACCACCGTTCGTTTCACGCTCCCCCCCTCGATCGACCTCTTCACGCTCCGCCGAGCCGGAAGATACCGGGCGCCGAGCGTGCGGGGCTTGGACGAGTGCGAAACGCGACCGCCTCGCGAATCAAGGGGCCAGGAGATCCGATACGAACTGTGGGTGCGAGAAGAAGCGCGTGGGCGCCTCGCCCGTGGCACTCCGGAACTCACGAATGAAATGGGACTGGTCGGCGTAGCCGAGCTCGTACGCGTGGGCCGTCAGCGACCGTTCGCCGTCCCGCGCCACGCGTCGGATGGCGGTGCGGACCCGAACCAGCTGCGCCAGGCGTTTGGGCGTCAGTCCGGTGCGGTCGCGGACCCGCAGCTGGAGCGTACGCGTCGAGACCCCGAGCTGCTGCGCGCACGCCGCGATCGATACGGCACCCACCCGACCTTCCAGGTAGCGGGACGTGGCTGCGACGAGCGGATCGAGGGTCGCGAGCGCGAGGCGGCGGCGGAAGAAGGCGTCGAGGTGCGCCGTCCGGCGCGTCCATTCGCGCTCCTCCTCGAGCCGAAGGGACAGCGCCGCCAGCTCGGGAAAGGCGCTGCCGTCGATCGGATCGGTGCCGACGGCTTCGGTCCGAAGACCGAGGAGGGACAGCCCCGCGCCACGCGTGAACTTCACCGCCAGATACCGCGTGGGGCCTTGCCACCGGATCCGGACCGCCCGGGAAACGACTTCGTCCACGGTGATGCGTGGACGCGGGCGCCAGCGCCCGTCCACGAGGTCGTGGCGCGACCCACCGAGGTTGAAGGCCAGCTCCAGGTATCCGTCCGGGACGAGCAGGCCTTCGGACGCCCGCCCGGGTGCCACGTCGATCCGCAGCTCGCCGTAGCACCGGACGAAGTCCCGGAGGTCCGCGTGCGGCGGGCTTTCGCTGTAGGTGATCATGCGGCCGGCGTGCTCGAGAGGCGTCCGTACGTCCACCCCTTACGACCGGGTGACGGGGTCGTGGGTTGGGAGGCCCGAGACGCGCCCCGAGCCGATGTCAGAACGGTGCGCTCGACGCGGCCAGCAGCCCCCGTACGGCCGCATCGACGTCGCGCGCTCCCATCACCGCGCCGATCACGGCCACCCCGGCGGCGGCCGTGTGGGTCCGGATCTCGGCGGCGCGCTCCGCGGTGACGCCACCGATCCCGACCACCGGCGCCTCGACCGCCTCCACGACCGCCGCGAGTCCCTCCACCCCGATCACCGAGCCGGCATCGGGCTTGGAAGACGTGGCGTAGACGGTGCCGCACCCGAGGTAGTCCGCGCCCTCGGCCACGAGCCGGCGCGCCTCCTCGGGGTCGTCCGTGGACGTCCCGATCAGGAACCGCTGCGCCGGCCCGCTCCCGCCCGGCCCGACCCCCCGTGTCCCGCCGCCGCTCCCGCGCCCCGCCCCCTCCACCGCCCGCCGTACCGCTCCGACCGGGAGGTCGTCCGGCCCCACGTGCACTCCGTCCGCCCCGACCGCCAGCGCCACGTCGACCCGGTCGTTGACGAAGAGCAGGGCGCCGGCCGGCCGCGTGATCTCCAGCAGCGCGCGCCCCTGTTCGGCCAGCTCCCGAGCCGATGCATCCTTGTCGCGCAGCTGGATCGACGTCGCGCCGGCGGCCACGGCGGCCCGTACGACGTCGACGATGCTCGTGTGCCCCGCACCCGCCGCGATCCGCCGGTCCGTGATGACGATCAGCCGCAGCCGCTCCGCGAGCCCCGACGGCTCGCCGCTCGTGCCGCCGCGGCCACCCCCGGCCCGGGGGTCACCGGAGCGCGCCCCGCTCACGGGCGCCTCCTACCGATCGCTCTCCCGCGCCTGCCGCGCGTCCTCCTTGGCGGCGTTGTGCTGCGCGAGCGTGCGGGTGAAGACGTGGGAGCCGTCCGGCCATGCCACGAAGAACATGAAGTCGTGCTCCTCGGGCTCCATGGCGGCGTCGATGGCCAGAGCGCCCGGCGAGGCGATCGGTCCGGGCGGCAGGCCGCGGTTCGTGTACGTGTTGTACGGATTGTCCTGTACCGAGTCGATCGCGGCATAGAGCAGGCGGGCCCGGTAGCCGCCCAGCGCGTAGATCACCGTCGGATCGGCCTGCAGAAGCCATCCGTCGCGCAGCCGGTTGTGGTAGACGCCGGAGATGCGGGGCATCTCGTGCACCTGGCGCGCCTCGGCCTGGATGATCGAGGCGAGCGTGACGACCTCGCGCTCGGTCATGCCCGACGCCTCGAGCTTCGCGCGCCGCGCGGGCGTCCACAGCGCCTCGTACGACTCGATCATCGTCCCGATCACGTCGTCGAGCGGTACCCCGCGCGCAAAGCGGTAGGTGTCGGGAAAGAGGTAGCCTTCCACCGTCGGTCCGGGCAGGTCGTACCTGGCCACCAGCGACGGATCGCGCAGCGCCTCGATGACGTCGGCCGGCTGGTCGCCCGTGATCTCGGCGATGCGGGGCGCCATCTCCGCCACCTGGAACCCCTCGGGGATCGTGAGCGGCACGGTCTCGACCGTGCCGAGGCGCAGGCTGCGGAGCGCGCGGCCCATCGAGCTGCCGGTCTCGAGCCGGTACGTGCCCGCCTTGAGATCGCGGTCGGCGCGCCGGACGCGGACGTAGAGGTGGAAGAGCGCGGCGCTGCCGACGACGTCGTGCTCCTCCAGGATCTCCGCGATCCGGGGCGAGCCGGCCCCGGCGGGGATCTCGACGAGCACCGGCTCGCCCGGCCCGCCCGAGACGACCGCGAGAAGCACGGTGAGGACGATCAGCCCGACGGCCGCGCCCATCGCCTGCCGTCGTCGGCCGGACGGGAAGAACGGGCGGCCGTTCACCGCGCGACCCCCGGATTGTCGAGCCATGCCTGGAGGATGAGCTGCGCGGCGGCGGCGTCGACCCGGCCCCGCTCTTCACGCTTCGACTTGGCGAGGCCCGCGCCGCGCACGGCGCGCTCGGCACGGACCGACGTCATCCGCTCGTCGACCCACGCCACCGGCGCGCCGACGGCGTCGGAGAGGCGGGCCGCCATCGCCCGCACCTCCGCGCACCACTCGTTCTCCTCGCCGTCGAGGCCGAGCGGAAGCCCCACGACGAGCTGGCCGACCGCGTGCGCTCCGGCCAGCTCCACGATCTCGCGGTACGGTGGTCGCTTACCGGGACGGCGCGAGAGCGTCGGCAGCGGCGTCGCCACCGTGTTGGTGGGATCGCTCACGGCCAGGCCGATCCGCTTCTCGCCGAAGTCGATGCCCATGGCTCGCGTCCCCCCCACGACGGGCTCAGAGTGCCCCGAGGGCCTCGTCCAGACCGGCCCCGTCGAGCAGGTGCCCGTAGAGGTCGTGGATCGCCGTCTCGGAGCCGAAGGCGAACTCGCAGGCGTCGTCTCCTCGGCCCCGGCAGTGCACCTCGAGCACCGCCACCGGCCCACCGGCCAGCTGCGAGAGCAGTCCCGAGAGGAAGCCGGCCGAAACGGCGCAACCGCTCTCGCTCTGGTTGCCGGGCGTCGACGCCTCGGCCCACTCGCGGCTGGACAGGATGCCGATCGCGCGGTGCGCCGCGCGATGCGAGAGCGCGCCCCACCCGCGGGAGTCGAAGTACGTCGACAGCTGGGTCCAGAAGCCGGAGGAGGAGAGTCGCAGCGCCTCCCCGCCCGACGTCCGGTTCAAGACGGGCGCGGCCGCGAGCCCGGCGGCGTATCCCGCCGCGTGCAGCGCGCTCACCATCTCGAGCGTCCCGACGTCCCGCTCCATCTCCACCCGGAGGGCGTCGAAGACCTCCACCGGCAGGGCGACTTCCCTGGGCGCTCCGTTTCTGCTGCTCATGGGTCTACTCGGGGGGAATCTTCCGCTGCGAGCGGTGTATCACGGTCATAGTACTCAACTTGCGCCCAACCGCCGAGGAGGTCCATGGAATCCGATCGTGAGCGTCAGGCCTGGAGCTTCGTCACGGGGCTCGTGCTCGGGAGCGTGATCGGAGCCGGAGTGGCCCTCCTGACGACCCCGCAGTCCGGGCGTCGCACCCGCCGGCGCATTCGCCGGACGGCGAGGAGGATCCGCGGCTCCACGACGAACCGGCTCGACGAGCTGGCCGACGACCTGAAGGGCAAGGTCGACGAGGCCGTGGGCGCGGCGAGAGAGCGCCTCCCGGGCTGACCCCCGGCCGCCGTACGGCGTCCGCGACCGCGGTCAGCGGATCCCGCGAACGCGCGGCAGACGGAAGCGCCGGCTGGACCGGTCGCACAGCTCCGTCGGCTCCGTCCCGGGCACGTAGTACTCGATGTACTGATCGTCCGCGGGGCACCACCGCGACGCCAGCAATCCGGTCTGCCGGTCGACCAGCACCGCGTTGAGCCCCTCCGGAATCGGCCAGGCGTCGGGGACCGGGAGCAGGGGCGGGCGCGCGTCCTCTGCCGGGACGCCCGCGTCCTCGTCGGCCTCGACCCCCTCGTAGACGCGGCGCATGAACGAGCCCCACACCGGCGCGGCCTGCCCGCCACCGGTGGCAACGCCGCCCAGGCGCAGGTCGAAGATCGGCTGGGGCTGATCCATGCCGAACCAGAGCGTCGCCAGCAGGTTCGGCGTGAAGCCCGAGAACCAGATGTCGGTCCCGTCGTTCGTCGTGCCGGTCTTCCCGGCCGCCGGGACGGCGTACGGCAGACCGGCGGTCTCGCGGACGGCTCGCCACGCGGTACCCCTGCGGACCACGTCCTCGAGCATGTCGACCATGATGCGCGTCGGCAGGCTGTCGAGCACGGTGGTGCGCTCGGGCTGCGGCTCCCAGATGACGTTGCCGTTCGAGTCCTCGACGCGGAGGATCGGGAACGGCTTGACCTTGGTGCCCATGTTGGGGAACGCCGAATACGCCTCGGCGACCTGGAGCGGGATGACCTCGGCCGCGCCGATCGTCGTCGACGGGAAGCGGTTGATCGGCGTCATGATGCCCATGCGACGCGCCGTCTGGGCGACGGTCTCGATCCCGACCTCCTCCCAGCCGAGCTTGATGGCGATCATGTTCGTGGAGGTGTACAGCCCCTCCCGGATCGTCATCGGGCCGCGGAACTCCTCGGTGAAGTTCGAGGGCCGCCAGTCCTCGCCGTCGAGCTGCGGGTAGACGACCGCGTTGTCCTCGAGGACGTACGAGGCCGGGATTCCCGTCGTGATCGCGGCGGTGTAGACGAAGGGCTTGAACGACGAGCCCGCCTGCCGGCGCGCCAGCCGCGCCCGGTCGAACTTCGACTGGCGGAAGTCGCGTCCGCCGATCATCGCCTTCACGTTCCCCGTCTCCGGGTCGAGGGCGATGAAGGCGCCCTGCAGATACGGGGTCTGCCCGGGGAAGGTCTCGACGGTGTCGAAGTCGGCGTAAAGGGGGTGACGGAAGCGCGCGTCGTTCTCGATCGTCGCCCACCCCTCCTCCATGGCCTGCAGCGCCGCTCGCTGCATGCCGACGTCGAGCGTCGTGATCACCCGGAACCCGCCCCGGTAGATCTCGTCCCCGAAGCGATCGTCCAGGATCTGCCGGACCCACTCCGTGAAGTACGGCGCGGCCGTGGAGCCGTCGTCCTCGGGCTCGCTCTCGGGCAGCGGGAAGGCCTTCCAGCGCGTCGCCTCCTCCTGCGTCAGGTAGCCCTGGTCGGCCATGAGCTGGAGCACGAGGTTGCGCCGCGAGCGCGCGTTCTCGGGGTTCCGGAAGGGGTCGTAGCGACCCGGACGGTTGAGGATCGCGGTGAGGAGCGCGGCCTCGGCCACGTTCATCTCCACCGCGTCCTTGCCCAGGTAGCCGCGTGCGGCGTTCTGGAAGCCGTACCCCCGGCCCATGTAGATCTCGTTGAGGTACGCCTCGAGGATCTGCTCCTTGGTGTACGAGCGCTCCAGGTCGATCGCCACCTGGACTTCCTTCAGCTTCCGGATGTAACGCCGCTCGAAGCCGATCTCGTCCTCGAACATGTTGCGGGCGAGCTGCTGCGTGATCGTGCTGCCACCGCCGGCGTAGTTGAACGTCAGCACGCCCACCGCCGCCCGCGCGATGCCGATCGGGTCGAAGCCGCCGTGCTGCCAGAAGCGCTTGTCCTCGGTGGCGATCACCGCCTGCGTCACGTGCGGCGGCAGCGCCCGGACGTCCACCGGTGTGCGGGCCTCGAAGCCGAACTCGTCGATCTGCTGGCCGTCGTGGGCCAGGATGATGCTCTTCTGCTCGTGCTGGAAGGTGCTGATCTGGGCGATCGAGGGGCAGGCGTCGCCCGCGCACAGGTTGCGCCAGGTACCCCAGACGCCGCCGAGGCCCAGGGGTACGAGGAACGCGACGACGAGGAGCGTCTCCCTGGGATACCAGAATCGTGCGAGGACGGCGCGGATGTCCTTCCCTTTCGTGGACTTCGTCCTCGGCTTCGCGCGTGCCATCATCAAATCGTACACCCCGGATCCGGCGCTTCCCCTTCCGAGCCGCCTGCAAGCCCGGTGCCAGGACGGCTGCTCGCCCGGAAGCTAGCGGAAGCGCCGGAAGCGCCTCAAGGAAATGATTCGCCTTGACCCCGCCCGAGGTTCCGCACAGTCTCCGCCGCCTACGCCCTCCAAGCCCCGCTCGACCATGCGTCCGCGCCTCCTCTGGACCCCGCTGATCTGCCTCGCCGCCGTGGCCGCAGGCTGCGGCGCCCAGACCCGGAGCGAGCTGGTCGTCTCCTCCGACGCCGAGCTGGCCGCGCTGGCGGCGGAGCTGCTGCCCGATCTCGCCCGCCGCTCGGGGATGGAGCTGCGCCGGCCGGTGCGCCTCGAGTCGCGGAGCCGGGCGGAGCTCGTGCGCTACCTGACGACCAAGCTCGACGAAGACCTCCCGGAGGAGGAGGCGCGGGCCCGAACGGCCGCCTACGCGCACCTGGGGCTCGTGGACCCCGACACGGATCTGCGCGCGCTCCTCCTCGAGCTGTACACCGAGCAGGTGGCCGGCTTCTACGAGCCCGACTCCGCCGCGCTCTACGTCCTCGACGACCAGCCGCCGGAGGCGCTCCAGGGCCTCCTCGTCCACGAGCTCGTGCACGCGGTCCAGGACCAGTCCGCCGACCTGCGCGCGCTCACCGATCCCGACGTCGGGGGGGACCGGTCCACCGCGGCGATGGCCGCGATCGAGGGCCACGCCACGCTCGTCATGTTCGAGTACCTGACCGAGCAGATGACCGGCGCACCGATCGACCTCGGCGCCGTGCCGGACTTCGCCGCCCAGATCGGACCCGCGCTCGCCTCGATGACGACGCAGTTCCCGGCCCTCGCCGGCGCGCCGAGAGTCATTCGAGAATCACTGGTCTTCCCGTACGTCGACGGGGCCGGCTATGTCCAGCGCCTCTGGAGCGGCGGCGCGCGGGCCAGCCCGTTCGACGCGGAGCGGCTCCCCCGCTCGACCGAGCAGGTCCTCTTTCCGGGCGCTGCGCCGCCCGTGGGGGTCGAGATCACCGTCGGCGGCGGGCGACCCCGCCTCGACGACACGCTCGGCTCCCTCGAGCTGCGCATCCTGGCCGAGGACGTGCTGGGGCTGACCGACAACGACGCGTCCAGGCTGGCCGCCGCGTGGGACGGGGACCGCTGGCTCCTCGTCGAGGACGGCTCCGGGGCGTCGGGGCTCCTGTACGCGACCGCGTGGAGCGACCCCGCCGCACGCGACGCCTTCCTCGCGGCGGCCTCGACCCCGAGCGCCGCGGCGGGCGTCCTCGGGGGTGCCCGGACCCGGGCGCTCGAAGTCGACGGGCGGCCTGTCTCGCTCGTGGCGCTCGGCTCGGCGTCGCTGACCGGCGTAGCGGTGCGGCTGGCGCCCGGTCCGTGAGACGCGGCGGACGACCGTGACGCTTCCGGGCGAGGTCGGCCGGGTCCGGGTCGGGGGTTCCTCGGGCTATTCGGTCGTGGTGGGTCGGGGGCTCCTCGCGGCGCTCCCCGACGTCGTGGACGACGTGCTCGCGGAGGGCACCGTGGCGGTCGTCTCGGACTCGAACGTCCTGCCCCTGCACGGGAAGGCGGTCGCCGACGCGCTGCGCGCGGCGGGGCGGAAGACGAGCGAGCACGCCTTCCCGGCCGGCGAGGCGTCCAAGACGAGGAAGCGCTGGTCGATCCTCACCGACGAGCTGCTCGACGCCGGGCATGGCCGCGACGTCTGTGTCATCGCGGTCGGCGGCGGCGTCACGACCGATCTCGCGGGCTTCGTGGCGGCCACGTATCTGCGGGGGGTGCCCGTCGTCCTGGTGCCCACCAGCACGCTGGCCATGGTCGACGCCTCCACCGGCGGCAAGACCGGTGTGGACGTGCGCGCCGGCAAGAACCTCGTGGGCGCCTTCCACCGGCCCGCGGCGGTGATCGCGGACATCGACACCCTGCGCACGCTGCCGCGCGAGGAGCGGGCCCAGGGTCTGGTGGAGGCGGTGAAGCACGGCGCGATCCTGGACGCCTCCCACCTCGACGCCGTCGACGGAGCGGTCGAATCGCTGCTCGACGCCGACCCGGGCCCGAGCGCGGAGATCGTCCTGGCGTCGGTGGCGCTCAAGGCGGCCGTCGTCGATGCCGACGAGCTGGAGGCCGGATACCGGCAGGTGCTGAACTTCGGGCACACGATCGGTCACGCCGTGGAGGCGGCCGCCGGGTACCGTCTGGGCCACGGCTCCTGCGTGGCGTTCGGGATGCGGGTCGAGGCCGCCATCGGCGAGCGGCTGGGCGTCACCGAGCCCGGGACGGGAGCCAGGGTGGAGCGCGTCCTCGAGCGCCTGGTCGGGGCGTTCCGGCCGGGCGTGGGCGTGGACGAGGTGCGCGCGTATCTCGGAGCCGACAAGAAGGCGCGGGCGGGGAGGGCGCGCTACGTGCTCCTCGAGCGGCCCGGAAGGGTCGCGGCGCAGGGCGGTTGGGCTCACGACGTCGCGGACGAGGTCGTCGCCGCGGAGCTCGACGCGGCGCTGGAGTCGTGACCGCCGCCACGATCCCCTATCTTTCCGGTCGTGTCCGCTCCCGTTCGGAGGTGCCATGGCGCTCGTCGAGCGCACAGATGAGCTGACCGTCGCGTCGGCGCTCGCCGCGCGGGCCACGACGGACCCGGCGCAGAGCTGGCTCCTCTTCGGCGACGAGACGCTCGGCTTCGGCGAGATCGACCAGCAGGCCGAGGCCCTCGCGGCTTCGCTGGCCAACCTCGGAGTCGGCCGCGGCGACCGGATCGCGCTCCTCCTCCCCGCGTGTCCCGAGTTCGCGATCTCGATGTTCGCGGCCGCCAAGCTCGGCTCCGTCGTGGTGCCACTCAACCCGCGGCTGACCACGCCGGAGTTGCAGTACATGCTGCGCCATTCCCAGGCGCTGTGCGCGGTCACGATCGAGCGTCACCGCGGTGTGGACTACCTGCACCTCTTCGAGGACGTCATGCCGCAGCTCCCGGAGCTGCGCTACCTGGTCACGGTGGGTGAGGAGGACCTCTGGTACGACGACCGGATCTTCCAGTTCGAGGACCTGCTCTCGGCCGGTGCCGGCCGCGACTACCCCGCGGCGGAGGTCACCGCGTCCGACTGCTTCGCGCTGGTCTACACCTCCGGAACGAGCGGAAAGCCGAAGGGCGTCGAGCTGAGTCACCGTAACCTGCTGGCGGCCGCGGGCGGCACCGCGGCGGCCCTCGGCCTGGGCGGCGATGATCGCCTCGTGGGCTTTTCCGCGCTCTTCCACGTTCACGGCCTCGGCCCGGGGCTCCTCGGCTCGCTGCTGGCGGGCAGCTCCATCATCCTGCAGGACGAGAGCGACGCGGCGGGGACGCTGGACGCGGCGGAGCGCCACGCCGCCACGGTGCACTTCGGCATCCCGACGCACTTCGTGGCCGAGCTCGCCGAGCTCGAGGCGCAGCCCCGGGAGCTGGGCGCCCTCCGGCTCGCCGTCGTCTCCGGGGCGCCGGTCAGCGACGGCCTCGTCAACGAGATCGCGCGTGCGCTCGACGTGCCGGTGGTGTCCGGGTATTCCCTCACGGAGGCGGCGTCGACCGTGAGCGTGTGCTCGCCGGACGACCCGCCCGAGGCGCGCCGATTCACCGTGGGCCGGCCGATCGGAGGCTCGGAGGTGCGCATCGTCGATGCGGACGCCGCGGCCGGCGACGAGCTCCCGGTCGAGAGCGTCGGCGAGATCCGCGTGAAGGGACCCGGCGTCATGCTGGGCTACTACCGGCAGCCCCGACAGACGGCCGAGGCCTTCGACGCCGACGGCTACTTCCGCACCGGAGACCTCGGCCTCGTGGACGAGGACGGATATCTCCATTTGGTGGGGCGCACCAAGGACGTTATCATACGTTCTGGCTTCAACGTGTATCCCCGGGAAGTCGAGACTCGAATCGAGGCTCATCCGGCGGTGCAGGAGGTCGCTGCTGTCGGTGTTCCCGACGAGCTCCTCGGAGAAGCCGTCTGCGCCTGCGTCGTCCCCGTCGAGGGAGCGATCGTCACGGGCCAGGAGATCGTGGATTGGTGCCGCGAAACGCTCGCGGACGACAAGGTCCCCGATCTCGTTCGGTTCCTCGACACGCTTCCGCGGTCGGACACGGGGCAGGTGCGCCGGGTCGAACTCGCCCGTTCCGTTCAGACGGAGGGTCAGTCGGCCTGACGGGGCCGCCGCATCCGAGGTGGATGCGCCCGAAGACTTCCCCGACCTTCACCGCGATCCAGCGACACGGTCGAGGTGGGGAGGTCTCGCGACACGACAATTCAGTCCGCGAGACATTCATGACCGTTCCGTACACGCGTGCTCCCCATCAGGGGGGCATGGCCATGGCGGGGGCAGACAACCCGCACGCCGCGCTTCTCATCGACTTCGACAACGTCACGATGGGGATGCGCAGCGACCTCTCGAAGGAGCTCAAGCGGCTCCTCGACTCCGACGTCATCAAGGGGAAGGTGAGCGTCCAGCGCGCCTACGCCGACTGGCGACGCTACCCCCAGTACATCGTCCCCCTCTCCGAGGCCTCGGTCGACCTGATCTTCGCGCCCGCCTACGGGAGCAACAAGAAGAACGCGACCGACATCCGGATGGCGATCGACGCGCTCGAGCTCGTCTTCATCCGCCCGGAGATCGGCACCTACATCCTCCTCACCGGTGACTCCGACTTCTCGAGCCTCGTGCTCAAGCTCAAGGAGTACGGGAAGTACGTCATCGGCGTGGGGATCCAGGAGTCGAGCTCCGACATCCTCGTGCAGAACTGCGACGAATACTACTCGTACACGAGCCTGACGGGGCTCACCAAGACGACCGAGCTCGGCTCGAGCACGAGCGACCCGTGGGTCCTCGTGAAGGACGCCGTCGCCAAGATGGTCAAGCGCTCGGACGTGATGCGCTCCGACCGCCTCAAGCAGGTGATGCAGGAGATCGATCCGAACTTCGACGAAGGCGCGATCGGCTTCTCGAAGTTCAGCAAGTTCCTGGCCGAGGCCGCATCGCGCGGGCTGGTCAAGCTCCAGAAGATGGACAACGGCCAGTACGAGATCGAGCCGACGTCCGGGGGCGGCCGCTCGGCCTCCTCCCGCTCACGTGACGACGGACGCGGCCGACGGGATCGCGGTCGCGGAGGTCGGCGCGGAGGCCGGGAGCGGCGTGACGACGGCGCCCGCGCAGAGAGCGCCGACGAGGCCGCCTCGACGAACGGTGACGGGGGGCCGGCGTCCGAGGAGGCCCAGGATCCGCTCAACGCGGCGTACGACACCCTTCGCGAGGCGCTCGAGGCGCTTCGCGAGCAGGGTCGCCATCCGGTCCGCGACTCGGACGTGAAGAGGAAGATGCTCGACATGCGTCGAGGCTTCGACGAGACCGAGCTCGGCTTCCCCAAGTTCAGCAGGTTCCTGCAGCAGGCCGTCGAGCACGGGGTCATCCGGCTCGAGCGCACCGATGCGGGCAACCTCGACGTGGCGCTCGCCGACGGCGCACCCGTGGAGCGGGCCCGGAGGGACGAGGGAGAGACGCCAGGCGCTGAGCGCGCTTCCGATGACGCGCGGGATGAGCGGCCGACGCCCCGGTCCGAGCCGCGGGACGAGGCGCCCGCCGAGCCCGCCGCGTCGGGCCCGACGGTGGTCGAGGTCGAGCCGCCGAAGCGGGGTCTCTTCGGCTTCCGCCTCGGGCCACGCCGGGGCTCGACTCGCCGGCGGGACGGAGACGACTCCTCCTTCTTCGGCTTCGGCGGATCGAGCGGATCTCCGTCGGAGGCGGCGAAGGGGACGGAGCCCGCGGCTTCGCCGGCGCCGTCGAAGCCCGAAGCCGACCGTGCGCCGTCCGGCGGGGCGGCGGACGCATCCCCGGCCACGACGACGGCGGCGCCGTCCCAGGCCACCGCGGCGGCCGCGGCACGCCCGTCGACGGCCAGCCGCGCCGACGTCGACTTCTCCTCAGCCGATTCGAGATGCCGGCGACTGACCGACGAGAGTTGCACCAGCGCGGCCAGTGCAAGCGTCAACATGCTGACGGCAACGAGAATCTCGACCAGCGAGAATGCGTTGCGCGCCGCGGCGCGGCGGCAGCCTGCATTGTGCCCTACCCTGCTGGCAGGAGGATCTTCGCGGACTTTCGTCGCTGGAAACGACCCGTTAATCACACCTTC
>CALJLC010000403.1 GCA_937982605.1 uncultured Gemmatimonadales bacterium
CCAGCAGCGTGAGAAGGGCGAAGCGCACGTCCCCCACGACCTCCTCGGTGAACGACGTGACGAGGAAGTGGTCGCCCGCGTTGAGGGGCTCGGTGGCCCGGAGGCCGGCGGAGAGCGCCGCGAGTCGCTCGTCCACGACCTCCGGCTCCGTCTCCGGCCCGATCCGGCCGATCATGCCGAGCACGTGCGAGCGGCGGTTCGCCCACCCGCCGTCCCCGTAGCGGAGCGGGACGAAGAAGTCCTGGTTGGCGGCGGTGAAGGGGAGCTCCGCGGAGACCGTGGCCTCCGTGGGGTAGACACCCGGCGGGGCGACTCCGATCACCTCCCACGCCGCTCCGTCGAGCTCGATCGTTCGCCGGACGATGCCCGGGTCGCCCCCGAAGTACTGCTGCCACACGTGGTGTCCGAGCACCACGACCGCCGGCCCGCCCAACTCGCCTTCGTCGGGTCGGAAGCCCCGGCCGAGGATCGGCCGCACGCCGAGGGTCTCGAAGTACGCCGGGGTGACACGGCTTCCGCGGAGAAAGACCGGGCCGCCCTCCCGCCTGAGCGAGGCCGTCTGGCCTCCGAAGGCCGCGACGCTGGCGAAGGCGCCGTCGAGCGCCTCGATGTCCCGGAAGTTGCCGGGGGTCATCCGCGCCCGACCCCGCTGCTCGTTCTCGATCCAGACGGAGCGAAGGCGGTCGGGCTCCGAGACCGGAAGCGGCTCGAGCAGCACCCCGTCGACGACGCCCCAGATGGCCGCCGCCGCGCCCATGCTCACCGAGAGGATCAGCACGGCCGTCAGCGTGAAGCCGGGATCACGGCTCAGGGAGCGCACCGAGTACCGGACGTCCTTCCACACCGCTTCCATCCCACCCCTCCTCTCTCGTCGTCCACGATCTCGAACCCTCGCGCGGCCACGTGCCGCGTCCCACGCCTGCCGCGCGGGATACTTCGCCAGCTCGGTCCAGTACCAGAGCGACCGCGTCCCGGCGGGCCGATCAGCCGCGAGCTCGGCCAGGTCCTCCAGGATCTGCTCCCGCTCGTCGGAGTCGAACCCCGCCAGCAGGAGCGCCGCGACCAGACGCCCGGGGCTCACGGGAGCTCGAGCGCCTCCACGCCGGCCCAGAGGAGGTCGAGCTCCCTTCGGGCGGAACGGAGCACGTCGATGGCGGCGTCGGTCGTCTCGAAGACGCGGCGGGCGCGGCCTCCGACGCCGGGCGCCGGCTCCTGCAGACGCGAGGAGAGCAGGCCGCGCTTCTCGAGCCGACGGAGCGTGACGTAGACGGCCGACGGCGAGACGGGGTCGCCTCCGACGCGCTCGAGCTCGCGCACGATCGGCGCCGTGTACGCGCTCGCGCCCAGCCGCAGGATCGTCAGAAGCACCTTGTGCTCGAACCCTCCCAGCACCTCACCCATCGGCGTCGCCTCCCGCTCCGTTCGTTCCATACATCGTCAGTACTGACACCGTAAGGATCGCTGGGGTTGCAATCGCCTGGCAAGCCCGTTGTCAGCCCGGGGCGACGCCTCTACGATCGGGGCCTACCCAATCCGACAGGTGACGCCATGCCACGCTCGACTCTGTTCACGGCCCCCACGGCCCTCCTCCTGCTCGCGGCGTGCACCGGCGGGGACGCCGCCCCGGCCGCGGAGGGAACGACCGCGGTCGGTTCCGACCGGATCAATCCGCTGGTCACGCTGCACGAGGGTGCCGACGCGCAGTTCGGGCTGTACGCGCCTTCCGCCGGGGGAGGGCAGACCCGCGACGGCGAGCCGCGCCCCGTCGTTCCCGCGGAGGAGCGCGCGGCGCAGATGCTGGGCTACCCGAACAGCGACTACGTCTTCGACGGAAGCATGGAAGGCGGGGTCGAAGAGAACCTCGACGCCTTCGTCGCCTTTCGCGACGCCATGCACGCGGGCGGCGCCACCGCGCGCACGCACCCCTTCGTCGTGAAGATGGCCAAGATCGAGAGCGCCGAGCAGGCCACCCGAGAGGTCGCGATGCAGCTCGCCACGGGCGTGAGCGGCGTGATGTTCGTCGAGGTCGAGAGCGCCGAGGAGGTGCGGTGGGCGCTGGACGCCATGCGGTGGACATCGGACGGCGGCACCCGGCCCGAGTCGAGCGTGGGCACGGCGCCCGAGTACTGGGGCGTCTCCGAGGCCGAGTACCGCGAGAGGGCGGACCTGTGGCCGCTCGACCCCGGAGGCGAGCTCGTGAGCTGGGTCATCGTGGAGAGCCGAGAAGGGCTCGCGAACGTGCGCGAGATCGCCGCGGTGCCCGGTATCGGCGTCCTGTGGCCGGGCGCGGGCACCCTCCGGCGGGTCTTCTCGACCGTCTCGGACGACGGCACGCGCGTGCTCGACGAGGAGGCGTGGGAAGGCGCGATCCAGCAGGTGCTGGCTGCGTGCAAGGAGTTCGACGTCGCCTGCGGCTATCCTGCCAACGCTTCGGACATCGAGGTGCGCATGGAGCAGGGCTTCAGCGTCTTCGTGATGGGGTGGGGAGACGCGGGCTTCGCCACCGTGGAGCTCGGGCGCGAGCTGGCCGGCCGCTGAGGCGGGAGCCGGCCGGCCACCGAGGCACGAGCCGACCGAGCCGCTGACGCACGGGAGGGGCGGGCGAGCCCGCCCCTCCCGCCGGGGCTACCGGGTGCGGTGTCCTTCCGCTCCGCGCGTCAGAACTGGATGTCCCACTGCAGCCGGAAACGGGTCGCGCTCTCGTTCACGTCGCCCGGCTGGAAGGTGGCGTCGAGCCAGGTGACCTCGGTGGTCAGCTTGTTACTGTGGCCGCCGAAGAACCAGTTGGCGGCCACCGACACCTCGTCGTAGCGGTTGTCGTCCACGTCGTTGTCGGGGCGGAAGAACGCCCAGCGCGCGGCGAGCTCGAGCTCCTCCGGGAAGTCCTCGATGAGGCCCGACGGGAAGTAGCCGATCTGGACGTAGTTGCCGGTGAGATCCGTCTGCGCGTCGAGCTGGCGGTCGTCGATCTTCTTGAGGTGGAATTCCTGGGTCCACGAGAACCCGTCGTAGAGGAAGGCGGTCTCGATCAGAGCCTGGTTCACCTCGTACCGCCCGGGGTCCGCCGCGAAGCCCGTCAGCGAGCCGCACCCCGAGCCCGAGAAGCGCGTGCATGCGCTCCGATTGGTCACGCCGGCCACCGCGATCGACAGCGCGGGATCCGCGGAGCGGTCCAGGTCCCCGCTCGCGAACGGCACGTCGCGCCCGAGGGGGTTCCACTGCAACCGGGCCATGTACATCAGGTTCTGGTCGTCGTTGGCCCGGACGCCGCGGCCCATCCCGGTGAACGCGGAAACCCAGTAGTTGAAGTCGGACGCCGACCCCTCGCCGAGGCGCCCGTAGAGCGAGACACCCATTTGTCGGTCGATCGTGAACGGTCGGTTGACGATCGAGCGGTCGACGAACTGCTGCCGGCCCGACGAGACGATCCGCTCCCGGGTGTAGAAGGCCTTCCACTGCCCGAATCGGACGCTCGCCTTCGGGTTCTTCTCGATCTCGAGCGTCCAGTTGAGGAGGGACGAGGAGGCCACGTCGTACTCGAAGTAGTACGAGAGCCACGGCTGCCACCCGTGGCCGCCCACCTTGAGGCGAGCGCGTCGGATGTCGAAGGACGCCGACTCCCCGTCGAACGCGCCGGCCGACGTGGGCTCGCCGTCGAACGGGCTCGAGAAGCGGAACTGCATGCGGAACTGCAGCTCCGTGCGCCACATGCCGTCGGCGCTCTCGATGAAGAAGCCGCGCGAGCCGTGGCCGACGCTGGGCTGTTGGGCCGTGACGGGTTGGACCAGCAGCGCGACGAGCGCGCAGGTGAGCAGCGCGGAGCGGGGGGTCGGATGGCTCAAGTCTCGATCCTCTGAAAGGGCCGGCCGGCGGGTGAGCACCGGGTGCGCAGAAGCCTAGACGGACCCGGGGATCGTTACAATCGTCGGGTGTAACGGTTCTATGACGTGGGAGTCACGAGTCCGCGAAGGTTCGGACCGGAGTCGCCTCCCGGATCACGGTTCGACGACGATGTCGTGACGGCGGCGGCCGCCGTTCAACGCTCGGACGGACCCGCCGGTCTACTTCCGATGTAGGAGCACCCCGGGGCTCCACTCCTCTCGACTCCGAACGACTGATCACGATGCGTCGTGCGCAGCAACTGACCTTCCTCGCGCTCGCGGTGGCCGCAACCTCCGTGCCGCGCGTCGTCGCCGCCCAGGCGGACACGACCCGGGCCGATACGACGGTCTTCCGCATCGAGGGCATCCAGATCCAGTCGCAGCGTCCGGTCACGACGATCGGAGGCGCGAGCGCGGTCGAGCTCGACGTGATCGACCTTCCGCTTCTGCCGCCGGCACCGACCGGCGCCGAGATCCTCCAGGAGGTCTCGGGTGTGTGGGTTCGGACGAACTCGCGCGGGCAGGCGGAGGTCTCGGTGCGGGGCTCGGAGTCGAGGCAGGTGGCGGTGCTGCTCGACGGCGTCCCGCTCACCCTCGGCTACGACGGCCGCACGGACCTCTCCGTGCTGCCGGCGACCGCGCTCGACGAGGTCAGCTTCGTGCGCGGCATGTCGTCGCTCCTGCACGGCCCCAACGTCCTCGGCGGCGTCGTCGAGATGGGGATCGCGCGCGCCTCCAACCTCCCGACGGAGCGGACCGTCGCGTTCACGGCGGGCGTCGACCATGTGGGCGGCTACTCCACGTCCGCGACCACGACGCTCCCCTTCGAGATGGACGACGGGCGCGGCATGGTCCGCGCGGGCGTCGGTTTCCGGGACAGCCCCGGCTACCCGCTCGCCGACGGCGTGACCGAGCCGGTGCCGTCCGACGACCTGCGGCTGAACACCGACTTCACCAACGTGGACGGCTTCCTGGCGGCGCGGTACGTCGCCGACGGCGGGGCCTGGGGCGGGCTCTCGGCCACGAGCCACCGGGCCGACCGAGGCATCGCCGGCGAGCTGGGGGCGTCCGATCCGCGGCTCTGGCGGTATCCCGACGTCCGCAGGACCATCGTCGCCCTTTCCGGGGGAACCGGGCAGCGCACGACGGCCTTCGGCCGCGGTGATCTGGAGGCGAGCGTCGGCTACGACACCGGCGTCACCGACATCCGCTCCTACACCGACTACGACTACGATGTCGTCGACGGCTACGAGGACGGAGACGACCGCACGCTCACGCTGCGCCTGCTCGCCGACCACACGCTCGGTTCGCGCGGAGACCTGCGCAGCTCGTTCACCTACGCGGACATCCGCCACGAGGAGACCGTCGACGGCGCCTTCCGCGAGTACGAGCAGCATCTGGTGAGCGTCGCCTCCGAGACCGTGTGGCGCCTCGTCGACCGGCCGGGAGACGGCCTGAGCTCGGTTCGGCTCAGCCTCGGCGGCGCCTATGACCGCGGCTCGACCCCCCTCACCGGCGGGCTCCCTTCGCTCCCGACGATCCACGACTGGGGCGCCCGCGTCGGGCTTTCCGCGCTCCTCGCGGACGGCGGCACGATGCTGCACGCAAGCGCCAGTCGGAGGGGGCGCTTCCCGTCGCTTCGCGAGACGTACTCGGAGGCCCTCGATCGCTTCGAGCCCAACCCGGACCTGAGGCCGGAGCACCTCTTCGCCCTCGAAGCCGGGGTCACGACGCGCCTGGGGGACGGCGAGCTCCAGGTCGTCGGCTTCCGGCAGGAGCTCACCGACGCGATTCGCCGGATCTCGCTGCCGAACGGCCTTCGTCAGCGGATCAACTCCGACGAGCTGTCGAGCCATGGCGTGGAGCTGTTCTTCTCGCAGCAGCTCGGTCCCGTCGGCGTGGGCGGGGAGGCGACGATCCAGGCGGTGCAGCTGACCGATCCGTCGACGCAGGTCAACACCAACCCCGAGAACGTGCCCGAGCGCTTCGGCAGCGCGTACCTCCGGCTGCCGGTCGGTGGAGGGTTCCGGACGACGCTCGAGGCCGACTACACGGGGTCGCAGTACTGCATCGATCCGGACAGCGGCGCGGACGTGAAGCTGGACGGCGGGACGTGGTACAACGCGCTGCTGACCAGGGTCTGGTCCCTCGGATCCGGGCGGCGGCTCGAGACCACGGTATCCGGGCTGAACCTTTCAAACACCGCGCTCTACGACGCCTGCGGACTGCCGCGTTCCGGGCGGCTCTTCCGGTTCCAGCTGCGGGTGTCCTGAAGGCAACGGCTCGACCCCTCCTCGTCCGCGGTCACGATCCCCCGCGCGCGCTCCGTATCCGCTCCGCCGCCGCAGCGTCGGCGTCGGCGCCCTCCTCGTCACCCAGCCGCCGCCGGACCGTCGCGCGATTCCGGAGCGCGGAATCGTGCGCCGCCTGTCCGACGAGGCGCCGCTCGGCGAGCGCAACGGCGCGATCGACCGCTGCAACCGCCTCGTCGGGGCGTCCCTGCGCGGCGTACACCTGGCCCAGCTGGCCGAGCGTCGTCACCACGGCCATGGTGCCCGGCTCGCCCTCGGCCTCCGAGGCCTCGAGGGCCTCGGTCAGCACCGCCTCGGCCTCGTCCCAGCGCTCGAGCCGGCTCAGCGTGATCCCGAGCCCGCGACGCACCGTGGTGGTGAGGGGGTGCGTGGCCCCCTGGAGCCGCTCCTGCCGAGCCAGGAGGTCGCGGTACTGCTCGACCGCGCCCTCGAAGTCCCCGGCCCCGACCGTCATGACGGCGACGTTGTTCTGAACCGTCACCGTGCGCTGGTGGTCGGGCCCGACGGCTCGTCTCATGAGCTCGAGCGCGCGGGTCATCTGCTCTCGCGCCTCGTCGTAGCGGCCGAGCTGGTACAGCGCCGCCGCCAGATTGCTCGCCGAGATCCCCGTGGCCAGCTCCGAGTCGCCGAGGACCTCGCTGCGGATCTCGAACGCCTCGCGATGAAGGGCTTCGGCGGTCTCGAACTCCCCCATGGCGTTGCGCACGACCCCCAGGTCGTTCAGCGACCGGGAGAGCTCCCCGAGGGACGGCCTGCCGAGCCGCCGCCGGATGGCGACCGCTTCGGCCAGGAGCGCCGCCGCCTCCGGAAGGCGTGCGCCACGGTACAGCGCCCAGCCGAGCGTGTTGTAGGCGCGGGCCACGTCCGCGTGGTCGTCCGGGTGCACGTCGACGAGGAGCTCCAGCGCGCGCTCCGCCGGCGGGATCGCCTCCGCGTACAGGCCGAGCCTCTCGTAGGCGTCCGAGAGGACGAGCAGCATCTCGGCGCGGAGCTCCGGCCGGTCCGCGTACGCGGTGTCGAGCCGCGCCGCCTGCCGGTCGAGCAGGTCCCGGGCCCCGATCGTCTCGTCTCCGCCCGTCGTCCCGAAGCCCTCGAGCAGGAAGCCCTGGACGGCGAGGGCCTTGTCTCGCTCCGCGAGCAGCTGGCGGTTCTGCCGCCAGGGCACGACGATCGCGGTGCCGAGCGCCACGAGAGCGAGCGCCGCGGCGGCGACGCCCCACGGGTTTCGTGACACGAACTTCGACAGCCGGTAGCGCACGGAATCCGGCCTCGCCCGGATCGGCCGGCCTTCCAGATGTCGCTCGACGTCGGCGCGCAGCGCCTCGACCGAGGCGTAGCGACGCTCGGGTTCCTTGCGCAGCGCCTTGAGGACGATGTTGTCGAGATCGCCGCGCAGCGCACGGCGGAGGCGAGGGCGCGCCGCTCCGACCCGTGTGCTCGGCGAGGTGGGGTTCGTCTCCCGGAGCGCCCGGTCCACTTCCTCCGTCGTCGTGGCGTCGTCGGCGAAGGGGTGCCGGCCGGTCAGGAGCTGGTAGAGGAGCAGCCCGAGTCCGTGCACGTCGGTGGCGGTCGTGATGACACCGCCACGGAGCTGTTCGGGAGACGCGTACTCGGGTGTGAGCACCCGTCGGACGGTGAGGGTCCGGTCGGGCCCTTCGGTGGGGTCGAGCACCTTGCCGATACCGAAGTCGAGCAGCTTCGGGGCGCCGTCTCGGGTCACGAGGATGTTGCCCGGCTTGATGTCGCGATGGACGACGAGGCTCTGGTGGGCGTGGTGGACCGCGTCGCACACGTCCATGAAGAGACGGAGCCGCTCCTCGACCGACGCGCCGGCCTGCTCGCAGTGCTCGGTGATCGGCACGCCCTCCACGTACTCCATCACGAAGTACGGCAGGCCGTCTTCGGTAGCGCCGCCGTCGATGAGCTTCGCCAGGTTCGGGTGGCTCAGACCCGCCAGGATCCGGCGCTCGAGACGGAAGCGCGCCAGGACGTCGTCGGTGGCCATGCCGGGGCGCACCACCTTGAGCGCAACGGGTCGCTCGAAGCCGTCCCCCTCCTGGATCGCCAGGAAGACCTCGCCCATGCCGCCGTGTCCGAGCGGGCGCACGATGCGGTAGGGCCCGATCCTGCGCTCGAGCGAGTCTCCAGGGGTGGCTTCGGGCGCCGCGAGACCCTCCATCCGGACGATCGGGTTCTCGAGGAAGTCGGGGTCGTACTGGGCCAGCAGGCCCTCGACCTCAGCCCTGAGCGCCCGGTCTCCGGCGCACGCTCCGTCGAGCCAGACGGCCCGTTCCGCAGGGGGCCGCTCGAGCGCTCCCAGGCAGAGCTCCATCAGGCGGGTCCAGCCTCCCGCGCTCATCCGTCCCCCGGGCTCATGGACCGGCACTCAGGACGAGGGCGACGAGGACCTCGACGAGTCCTCGGAGAGCTCCCGGCGGAGCCACAGCTTGGCGAAGGTCCACGACCGGCGGACGGTCGCCTCGGAGACCCCCAGCACCTCGGCGATCTCCCGGTGCCGGAGGCCGCCGAAGACACGGTACTGGACGATCTCGGCCGCGCGCGGGTCCTCGTCGTCCATTCGGTGCAGCAGTCGGTCGATGGCCACGATCTCCTCGAGGCGCTGATCGTCCACGGCCTCGAGGCCGTCGAACGCGTCGAGCGAGAGATCCTCGCCGGGACCGCCCCGCTTCTCCGCGCCCCTTCGCCGAGCGTAGTCGACCAGCACGCGCCGCATGGCCTGCGAGGCGACCGCGTAGAAGTGGGCCCGGCTCTGCCACGAGACCTCCGTCTGGCGGACCAGTCGCAGGTAGGCCTCGTGCACGAGTGCGGTGGCGTTGAGCGTGTGGCCCCTTCGCTCGAGCTCGAGCCGGCCGCGTGCCAGGAGCTTGAGCTCGTCGTACACGAGCGGGAGAAGCGCGTCGAACGCGTGGCGCCGATCTCCTCCCTCGGCCTCCTGGAGGAGTCTCGTGATGTGATGCGTCGCGCTGCGTTCCTCGGGTGCGGACGACACGGCGGGCTCCCGGCTCGTGGCTCGCGGGACGGGCTTCCGCAGGGTAGGTGGGGGCGCAGCGGGGTACAAGGCGCGGGAAGCCCGCCCGGGCCGGCGGGCCCGGGCGGGGTGGAAGAGCCGGAGAGGCGAGTCGCGGCATCGAAGTCGGCTCGGCGGCGCGGGGTCACCGCGTGAAGACGAGGACCGGTTCTGCGTCTCCGCTCCAGCAGTACACGTTCGCGGATTCGGTCAGGGCACAGGTTCGACCCGCTCCCACGTCCACCTCGACCACCGTACCGAGGGCGGCGATCAGCTCCCAGTCCCCCGTGTGGCACTCGAGTCGGTCGTCCCGGCGGATCCTGCACGGCGTGTTTCCGCCCCCCTGTACCCGCGCCCGCATCGGCACGTAGTCGGGTCCCGACGACTCCGGAGAGCCGTACCCGAAGCACCAGTACGACCCGTCGTTCCTGAGCGCGCACGCTCCGCCGTAGCCGTTCTCCCCCATGTCGATGCGCGCGAATCCGTCTCCTCCGGCGCCAACGGCGGTGGGATTCGTCAGCGCGATGTCGTTGGCGCCGGGTCCCGCCGGGGGCATGCCCCAGCACCACGCGTCCCCCGCGGCGTCCACGGCGCAGCTCTGCCATTCGCTGACCGTGATGTCGGTGAACGTGTGGCCCCCGCCGACCGCCACGGGACTCAACTCCGGGGTGGACGGAGAGAAGTTGCCGTCGCCGAGCTGGCCCCGGTTGTTCGCGCCCCAGCACCAGGCTGCTCCGGAGAGATCGATCCCGCAGGCGTGCGCGGTCGAAAGCACCAGCTTCGAGAAGGCCCGGCCGTCTCCGGCAGGAGCCGGCGTCGTGGTGCCGTACGCGGAGCCGTCCCCCAGGAACCCGTCACCCCAGCACCACGCCGCACCGGCGGACGTCAGTCCGCACGCGAAGCCGGCGGTGACCTCGATGGACGCCAGCGCGGGCGCTCCGGCCACGAGCGTCGGCGTCTCGGAGCCGTACCCACCGCCCCAGCAGTAGGGGAGACCCCCGGCGTCGAGTGCGCAGGCGTCGCTCCACGCGGCCGCGACGACGCCGGTGCCCGGGGTCAGCGAGAAGGGCTGGTAGTCCACGACGACCGTCTCGACGTCCGTTCCCGCGAAGAAGAGGTCTTCCAGGTTGAACTGTGCGGCGTACGTCGTCCCGCCGGACTCGACGCCCAGTGCGATCACGCGGTAGCCGGTGATGCGCGGGAGGTCCGTGATCGTTCGGCTTTCGGTGACGGACTCCTCGTAGGGTGTCGGGCCGAGGAGGTCGACCACCGTCACGTTGGCGTCGACACCCGCCGGCAGCCCGTTGATCGTGATGTCGATCGTGACGACCTCCGCGCGGGGCGAATACGTCACGACGGCGCTCTTTCCGGTCTGCGCCTCGATCGTGACGGTCTGCGACTCGGGGTCGGGGTCCCACCACGCCGTGCCCCCCTGCTGTACCGGACCCGCCGTGATCGTGTACTCGCCGGTCGGCATTCCCGTGTGGACCCCCGCGGGCACGTCGATCCCGTCGGGTCCGCCGGTCAACCGGACGTTTCCGGCCTGGCCCGACGGGAGCCCCTGGACGGAGATCGTGAGCTGGCCGAGGAGCTCGTCGTAGTCGACATCGACCATCGCCACGCCGCCGGCCTCGATGGCGACCGTCTGCTGGTCGGGGTACTTCCCGTAGGTGCGCTGGTCCGGGCCGGTCACCTCGTGGGTCGTGATCGAATAGCTACCGGGCTCGAGGTCGGCGAGCGTCGTCGATTCCGTGAGACGCTCGTCGAAGCCGTTCGGGCCCAGGACGGTGAACGAGGCGGCGAGCCCGGACGGCAGCCCGGCCACGGTGAGGGCCATCGTTCCAGTCGTCGGGGCGGGCCCGTACGTGACCGACACGGAGGCCTCGTCCCCGGTGGTGACCGCCACGTCCTGCATCGGCTCCGTCCCCGAATACCCCTCGCTTCCGTCGGAGACGAAGTTGGCGACGACCGTGTAGTCGCCGGCCGGCACGTCGTCGAGCACCTGACTGCCCGTGAGCGTCGCTTCGAATCCGTTCGGCCCGCTCACGAGCACGTCCGGCTCCACGCCGTCGGGTAGCCCGTCGATCGTGACGGCGAGGCGTCCGACCTGCGCGACGTAGGCCACCTCGACCGTGGCGGTGCTTCCGTCCGTGACGGAAGCCGACTGCGACGCCGACGACGGGAGGTACTCGATGCTTCCCACCAGGACGGCCTGCGCGGCCACGGTGTACGATCCGGTGGCGACGTCGTCGAAGCTCCCGTCGGCCGAAAGGCTCCGGCTGAATCCGCCGGGTCCGGTCACCGTCACCGCCGCCGCCGCGCCGGGGGGGAGGCCCGTGACCGTCACGGAGATCCGACCGGTCGGATCGGGCTCGCCGTCGTCCGGGTCCGTCGGACCGGTGGCGCACCCTCCGAAGGCCGCCAGGGCGAGGGTCGTGAGCGTGAGGAGGATCTCGGGGCGCCCGCCGGACCGGAGGGCACGGGGGGGTCGGCCAGTGACGCGCATGGTGTCCGTCTCCGCGTGAGGTTCCGTGTTGCGTGCCCTCAACGCGCAGCGGGACGAAAAAAACGCTCACGCCTCCGAGCCCTCCCCGGCTCGCCCTCCGAAGACGGCTCGGCCCTTCCGGCTCCGGCTCAGCCCTCCCAGACGTGCTTCGCCGCCACCTCTCCGAACGCCGCCACCTGCGCGTCGACCCAGGAGGCGTCGCGCTGGAGCTCGAACGCCATGAGCTCCGCGACGTCCCTGGCGGCTTCGACGGCGGCCCGGGCGTCGAAGATGAGCGCGCGGGACCTGCGGGCGAGGACGTCGTCGACGGTGCGCGCCATCTCTTCCCGACACGCCCAGACCACTTCGGCTCGCGTGACGTCCAGGCGCGGATGCAGGGGCTCGGCCAGCCTGGGGTCCTCGGACGCGATCTCGTCGAGGTGCATGGCGTCCGCTCCGTAGACCGAGAGCCGCCCGAGGTCCTCGGGGTGCGCGTGATATCCGTGGATCTGGAGCTCCTCCGTGACGCAGCGCTCGTCCTCGAGGTCGCCGAGCGTCTCCGCGAGGTCGACGACGTCCTCGGCCATCTTCCGGTACGTCGTCCACTTCCCGCCGGCGATCGTCAGAACCCCGGACTCGCTGACGCGCACCGCGTGCTCGCGGGAGATCTCGGCCGTTTCGTCCGCCTCGCCCTCCGCCACGAGCGGACGGATGCCGACGAAGACGCTGCGCACGTCCTCCGCCACGGGGTCGCGCGTCAGATAGCGGGCCGCGTGCTCCAGGAGGAAGTCGACTTCCTCGCGCAGGGCCGTCGGCTCGACCTCCACCGAGTCGATCGGGGTGTCGGTCGTGCCGACCAGCACCCGGTCGTGCCAGGGGATCGCGAAGAGCACGCGCCCGTCGTCCGTCTCCGGGACCATGATGGCGGACGACCCGGGCAGGAACTCCCGGTCGAGCACGATGTGGACGCCCTGGCTCGGCCGGATGATCGGCCGCGCCTTCGGGTCGTCCATCCGCCGGACCGCGTCGGTGAACGCGCCGGTGGCGTTCACCACCACGCGCGCCCGGACCACCACGTCCCGCCCCGTCTCGTCGTCGCGGGCCGCCACGCCGCAGGCGAAGCCGGCGTCGTCCTTCTCCACGCCCACCACCGGGCAGTAGTTCACCAGAACGGCCCCCTGCTCGGCCGCAGTCATGGCCAGATGCACGAGCAGGCGGGAATCGTCGAACTGGCCGTCGTGATACACCACGCCACCCCGCAGCCCCTCGGTCTCGATCGTCGGCAGCCGCTCGACCGTCTCCTCGACCGAGAGGCTCTTCGAATGGCCGAAGCCGTAGCGCCCCGCCAGGACGTCGTACACGCGCATGCCGACGCCGTAGAACGGCGCCTCCCACCACCGGTAGTTCGGGACCACGAAGGGCAGGTCCGTGACGAGATGGGGGGCGTTGCGCCGGAGGATCCCTCGCTCGCGCAGCGCCTCCATCACCAGCGGAACGTTGCCCTGCTTCAGGTATCGAACCCCCCCGTGCACGAGCTTCGTCGACCGGCTCGACGTGACCGCGGGATGCCGCGTCGACCGCGATCCCGATGCCGGTCGCCCCGCCTCCGATGACGACGACGTCCCACGGCTCGCCTGCGGCGGCACGCTCGTGGAGTCGTCGGATCATTTCGTCACGCTTCACCGGTCGCCTCCCGACTCTTGCAAGGCCAGCACTCGTGTCCCGCCGCGGGTCCATGGAAAGGCCGACCCGATGCGCCGGATGGCGCCCCGGTTCGGCGCCGCGGCGCGATGTTCAGGAGTTGTGAGGGCGGTTGTCCGCCCGGCTCCCCGCGCGCAATCTGACGCGAGACCCTCCCGTTGACGAGGAAATGGACGAATGATCACTCGACGCGACTGGCTCCGACTCACCGCCTCCGCGAGCGCCGCGCTCGGCCTGGGGTGCACCTCCGAAGGCTCCGGCGGCGCCGCCGAGGCAGCCGCCAGCACGGCCGGATCGGCGACGACGGCCGCCAACGGTGTCATGACCCGGCCGATCCCGTCGAGCGGCGAGCCGCTCCCGGTCATCGGGCTCGGCGGGCGCTGGATCTCGGCGAACGCCACGGCCGAGGAGCTCGCCGGTCACCGTGCGGTGCTCCACGAAGTGGCCCGGGGCGCCGGGGGCGCCGGGCGCCTCTTCGACTCCGCGGCCGGCTACGGCGGCGGGGGCTCCGAGGAGTTCGCCGGCCAGTGGGCCGAGGAGGACGGCGTGCAGGACCAGATCTTCTGGGCCACCAAGGTGAACGTCGTCGGTCGCGGTGCGAGCACGGCCGATCCGGCCGCGGTGCGCGCGCAGATCGAGCGCTCCTTCGAGCGGATGCGTCTGGACGTGATCGACCTGAACCAGGTCCACAACATGGGCGACCCGCCGACCCAGCTCGGGATCCTCCAGGAGTACAAGGCCGAAGGGCGGATCCGCTACATCGGCATCACCACCACGAGCGAGAGCCAGTACGACCACCTCGAGCAGGTCATGCGGGAGTACCCGCTCGACTTCATCGGGATCGACTACGCCATCGACAACCGCGTGGCCGAGGAGCGCATCTTCCCGCTGGCGCAGGACCGCGGGATCGGCGTCCTGGTCTACCTGCCGTTCGGCCGCAGCCGGATGTGGAGCCGCATCGGGGACCGCCCGCTCCCGGAGTGGGCGAGCGAGTTCGACGCGAGCACGTGGGCGCAGCTCATGCTCAAGTTCGTCATCGCGCACCCGGCGGTGACCGTCGCGTGCCCCGGCACGGGAGACCCCGAGCACATGATCGACAACCTGGGCGGCGGTCGCGGACGGCTCCCCACGGAGGAGCACGTCCGCCGCATGATCGAGCTGGAAGCGAGCCTGCCGGCCGCGTGACCGGACCGACGGCGCGGGCGCTCAGCCCGCGCCGTCGTACGCCTTCCGGAGCCAGCCGACCAGCTCGGCGTCGACCTCCTCGAGGTCGGCGAGGCGGACCGTGTACTGACACATGCCGCCGGGCTTCTGCTCCTTGAGCCGCTCGGAGCCCGCGAGCCCCTTCACGTTCAGACCGACCTCCACCTGCGACTTCGTCGCGGGCCCCACCATGGCGAACTGCTTCCGGCGTCGGAGGCTGACGTACGCCTTCTTGGGCGCGACGTCGAAGCCGCCGAAGGCGTGGACCTCCTTCATGACGGCGTCGTGGATCGGGCGGAGGGCGGCCTTCGGCCCCGCG
>CALJLC010000404.1 GCA_937982605.1 uncultured Gemmatimonadales bacterium
GTACGCGGTGCCCGTGTTCCCACCGACGCCCGCCATGCCCGCGCCGGCCCGCACGACGTTGTTCCGCAGCGTCACGGCATCGCTCTCCTTCAGGAACACCGCGATCGAGCTGCCGCCGTCCACCGTGGCGTCCGCCGCGACGATCTCCAGACCGTCGACCACGAGGTCGTTCGAGGCTTCGCCGAAGACGGCGGTTTCTCCGCCGGTCACCGTCGGGCGGTGCGCGTCGACGTCGCGCGTCCAGTCCTCGGGGTCGAAGCCGCCGTACACGCTCACCCGAGAGCGCAGCGTCAGCGTCTCGGCGTAGGTGCCGGCCGCGACGTAGACGTCCGCCCCGTTGCCACCGTTGTCCGCGGCGTCGATGGCGTCCTGGATCAGCGAGAGGGGGGCCTCACGCGTGCCCGGGTTGCCGGGGTCGCCGTCGGGGCTGACCCAGAGCGCCCAGTCGGCGTCCTCGAGGACCCACACGACGACCGTGTCGGTGTCCGTGGCGGTGCCGTCGGTCACGCTGACCTCGAAGGAGAGCGAGCCGATCTCGTCCGGGGCGGTGAACGTCGGGGCGTCACCCGACAGCGCGCCGACGTCCGGCCCGGCGATCTGCGTCCAGGTGATGCTGCCCCCAGTGCTCGCGCCGCCGTCCAGAGTCACGCTGCCACCCGCCGAGGCGTCCATGTCCTCACCCGCCGCCGCCAGCACCGCGACGGCCCGCGTCGTGAAGGACGAGGAGAATGCCGAGCTCATGGCGGTGCCGTCCGAGGCCGTCACGCCGCTCACCGAGAGGGAGTACGACGTCCCGGAGGCCAGCTCCGCGTCGGGCGTGAAGGTGACGACCGAGCCGCTCACCGCGAGCGAGCCGGAGACCGAGCCCAGCGTGACCGCCGAGGACGTGACCGAAGCCGCGTCCACCGCGGCGGAGAAGGTGATCGTCACCGCGGTTCCCGTCTCGACGTCCGTCGCACCGTTCGCGGGGACGACCGAGCTCACCGAGAAGGCCCCGGGGCCTCCGCCGGGATCACAACCCGGGTCCGTGGGGGAGCACGGCTCGCCTTCCGAGCCGCAGGACGCAGCGAGCGCGGCCGTGATCACCACGGCGGCGGTCTGCGCGAATCTCGAAACGTTCATGGGAGTCCTTCCCGTCTGCTGGAGGCCGGAACGCCGGCTTGCGTGCCCCCGGATCGGGGGCCGTTCACCCAGCTAGGCGGAAAAGACGCCCGCCCACCCTCACGGGGTGAGCAGGCGAAACGGACGCGGGCCGCGGACCGGGAGGTCGGGGTTCGCCCCGACCTCCTCTCGGTCTACGGTCGGTCGACGCGTGCGAAGCGCATGTCGAAGACGCGCCCGATGCTCAGGGAGAGCTCGTTCACCCGTCCCGCGGTGTCGCGCCGGAAGCGGACGATGCCGCCGGACATCCGGAACGCGTCGGCGTAGACCGGCTCGACGCGCCGCGTGTCGTTCGGTCGCTGCCAGAGCTGGAGCGCGTCGCCCACCACGGTCACGATGAACGTCGTCTCGGCGTCGTCGCTGTGATACGTCCCCTCGAACTCCGCCAGCTCGGCGGCCGACGGACTCCAGGGCTCGACCCGGTCCCACCGCTCCTCGGTTGCGTCGGGATTGGACACGTCGATGCCGGTCACGGCGTTGCCGGATCGCTCGAAGTGCAGCCGGACTTCACCGGTGCCCACCTGAAACTCGTTCTGCGAGAGCGGCAGGAGCGGGGTGTTGCCGCGCCGGAGCACGCCGTCGCGGACCTCCAGGCGGAGCGGATTCCCCGTGAGGGGCTCCCGGTAGAGCCCCGCGTACGCGCCGAGGTCGTAGCCGACCGACGCCGCGGCATAGTCGGGCGGCGAATCAGGACGGACCATGCTGCCGAGGAAGGCGCTCGCGATCCGGTTGCCGGTCCCGCCCGTCGAAACGTTCGACGCGTTGCACAGCATGGCCACGGAGAGCCCCTGTTCCGGATAGCGCCCCAGGAAGGCGCGGTAGCCGGCGGTGGAGCCCGTGTGCGTGACCGAGCGGACCCCGCCCAGCTCCCCGACCACCAGACCCCCGGCGTAGGCGATCCGGGAGCCGTCGTTCAGCCGGCCCTGGCGGTGCATCATCTCCAGAAAGGCGTCTCCACCGAGGCGACCGTCGGTGAGCGCGGCGTTCCAGACGCCGAGGTCCCGCACCGTGGTCAGGATGCCGCCGTTTCCGTGCACGTACTCGATCGGGCGGTCGATCTCCCATCCGTCGGCGTCCCGTCGATAGGCCGTCGACCGACCCGGTACGATCCGCCGATAGTCGTCGCGCCACTGCGTGTCGTGCATGCCGAGCGGCTCGAAGATGCGCTCCCGGGAGAAGTCGGCGAACGGCATGCCGCTGGCCCGGGTCACCACGACCGCAAGCAGGTTGTAGCCGCTGTTCGAGTACGAGTACTGGTACCCGGGCTCGAAGTTGAGCGCGCTCTGACGGCTCAGGATATCGAGCACGTCGTCGTGGTCGTGGCTCCGCTCCCCCCGGCCCCACCCGGAGATCGACGCGACCGAGCCCCAGTCCCGCAGCCCGCTCGTGTGCGTCATGAGGTGGTGCAGCGTGATCGTGTGGCCGTAGTCCGGCAGCTCCGGGATCCACTTCCGGACGTCGTCGTCGAGCGAGAGCCTTCCGTCGAGCGCCAGCAGCACGACCGCGGCCGACGTGAACTGCTTCGAGACCGAGCCGCCCTCGAAGATCGAGCCGGGGTCGTTCGGGATCCCGAACTCCAGATCCGCCATCCCGTAGGCCCGCTCCAGGACCGTCTCGCCATGGCGGGTCACGCCTACCGCGCAGCCGGGGGAGGCGTCGGTGCTCCACTCCGCGAAGATCTCGGCCACGCTGCGCGCCGCTCCGACCGCCGCGACGGTCGTGGCCTGGGCCAGCCCGGCGGCGGGCATGCAGAGGAGGCCGACCGCGCCGAGCGCGAGCGTCGAGACGAGCGGGTGCGCGCGCGGGCGCGGGGCCGGGGAGGAGGGGGCGCGGTCGATGCTCATCGGCTGACTCGGAAAGGCGTGCGGACGGAGATCGCGGAGGCAGCCCCCACGACCTTCGGATCCGGGACATCTTGAGCCGGGTGCCGCGCGCCGAACAGGGTCGGCCCCCCGCGGGATCGGTCCAGGACCCGGCCCCGACGCGAAGGCCCCCGCCCGGACGATTCCGGGCGGGGGCCGCGTCACTCGGGTCGTGCCCGGCGGTCACGCCGGGCGCCGAGCGTCACCGCGAGAAGGTCACCTCGGAGAAGTCGGACCAGTCGATCTTGTACTCCCGTCCGTCGGTGCGGATCGTGAGACCCCGGTTGCCCCGGTCGACGTCGTTCGATCCCGACACGTCGAAGGTGCGGCCGTCGCGGAGCGTGACACGGGCGCCGTCGCGGGCGCGCTCGATGCGCTCGATCTGGCCGAACTCGATGTGGAGGTCGACGCCGTCGATCTCGCCGTTGAGCATCTCCCAGGTGTACTCCTCGTCGGCGTCCCAGACGATGTCGCCGGTGTACTCGTCACCGAAGCGGTCGACGACCGTCCCGTGGAGGCGCTTGCCACCGTCGAAGTTCGCCGCGGCGACCTCGTCGTCGGTGCCGTGGAACTCGACGCGGTCGAAGTCGCTCCAGTCGAGCTTCACCGCGCCGAGCGTGGCGTCGGAGACCTCGATTCCGCCGATCGAGCTGTCGACGTCGTTCGTGCCGTCGAGGACGTACGAGCTGCCGTCGAGCAGCGTCACCCGCGAGGAGCGTCGGCCGTTGCGCTCGATCGAGGCGATGTCGCCGAACGGAATGCGCATCCGCTCACCGTCCCAGTCGCCGTCGAGAATGTCGGTCGAGTAGATCTCGTCGATGTCCCACGTGATGTAGCCCGTGAACTCCAGACCCGTGCGGGTGAGGAGCGTCCCGAACATGCGGCTCGACTGGGGCGGGGTGGACCCCGGTGCCTCGAAGTCGATCGACTCGAGGTCCCGCCACGAGAACTCGGCGACGTCGCCGTCGGCCTCCTCGACCAGGAGGGCACGGAGCCCCGTGCCGAGGTCGCTCGCATTGGCGAGGAGCTCCATGCGCTGCCCGCTCCGGAGCGTGAACGTCGCGGAGCTCCGTCCGGTGACGTCGATGCGATCGACGTGCCCGAAGCGAATCCCCGAGACGCTGGTGCCGCCGCGGTGGCGGGGCTTGGTCGCGTCCAGGAGATCCGTCCAGCTCCCTTCGTTCTTGTCCCAGCGGATGTAGCCGGTGAACTCCGAGCCGTACACCGTGGTGACGGTCCCGTAGAGCCGGTTGATGCCGGTCAGCGGAGCCCGCACGGGCTCGACGACGACGGGCTCGATCTCGACGACCGGCTCCGGCTCGGGCGCGGGGATCTCGACGACCTCCACGACCACCGGCTGGATCTCCCGGACGACCTCGGCCTCGGGGGCCGCGGTCACCTTGTTCACGAAGAGGCCGAGCGTGATCAGCGCGGCCACGAGTGCCGATCCCGTGACGACCGACAGGTTCTTGGCGTCCTCTTGCAGCCCCGGTTCGTGCTCCGTCATCCCTCGCCTCCCTGTGCTCGGTTCGTCATCGTGCCACCCCATATCCGTACGGGCGGGATCGCCGTCCGGTTCCGCCCGGCCTTCCCGCTGTGGAAGATTGGACGCGGCCAGCGGCGAAATCGTTGCGTCGCCCTCCAGACTTTTCTTCGTCCCTCCGCCCTCAGGTGATCGGACGGGTCTGCCCGTCCCTGAGATGCAGGTCGAGCCACGCGGTCCAGCGCCCCCACAGGTCGAGGAGCGTCGACCGGCTCGCCGGCCCGTGGTCCTCGTAGGGGTAGAGGTACATCGCGGCCTCCTTCCCGAGCCCGTTGAGCGCATGGAACATGCGCGGCGCGTGGTCCGGAGCCGTCCCCACGTTCTGGTCCTGAAGCCCGTGGTAGATCAGCATGGCGCCGGTGATCTCGTCGGCGTAGAAGAACGGCGACATGCGGGTGTACGTGTCCTTCGCGTCCCAGAAGATGCGTCGCTCGCTCTGGAACATCAGCGGCGTGAGGGTGCGGTTGAAGTTGCCGTCGCCGGCGATGCCCGCCTTGAAGAACGGCGTGTGCGCCATGGCGTTGGCGGTCGAGAAGGAGCCGTACGAGTGCCCTCCGATGCCGAGTCGGCGCCGGTCGACGAGCTGGCGCCGGTCGAGCTCGTCGATGACCGCCGAGAGGTTGTTGCGGAGGTCGGTCTCGTAGTTGTCGTTCATCCGCCCGGACTTGCCGACGATCGGCGCATCGGGCTCGACGACGGCGTAGCCGAGCTGCACCAGATACTCCATCGACCGGGTGCCGAAGCTCGGGAACTCGTTCTTGTCGTAGGTGCGCCCCCGCTCGTCGTAGCTCTCCTGGTCCGTGTACTCGCGCGGGTAGAACCAGAACATGGCGGGCAGTCGCGTCCCCTCCTCGTAGCCGGGCGGAAGGGTGACGTTGACGAGGAAGCGGAAGCCGTCCGGCCGCTCGACCGTGAAGCGCTGGCGGGGCGCGGCGGTCATCGCGGGCGAGTAGTCGACGTTGGCGGTGAGCTGCGTGCGGCTCCCTCCGTCGATCCGGAACGACTGAGGAACCTCGGTCGGGGACTCCCGGGACTCGATGAAGGCGCCCCGCTCCGCGTCCAGCACCGCGACCACGCGCGCCGACTGGCCTTCGTTGCTCGACTCGTAGACGCGCTCCTTCTCGCCCGTCCGGATCTCGACCCGGTCGAGGAAGTTGCGCGGGCTCGCTTCCATCGGGTCCTCGTCGTATTCGAAGCCGTAGAACCAGACGTGGCGCCCGTCCGACGAGGTCTGGACGAGGGAGGCCGCGCTGCTCCCGCCCCCGCCGAAGAACCCTCCGGAGGAGGGCACGCCCCCGTCGGCCTCGAGGAGCCGACCCGGGTGGGCGTAGAAGTCGTCGGCGTCGTACTCGGCGAGCGTCCACGTGGCCGAGGTGTCGGAGAGGTCGACGGCGACTTCGCGCACCTCGCCGCCGTCGTCGTTCCCGCGCGGGCGATAGCTGAGGAAGAGAAGGCCGTGGTCCGGGGAGAAGCGGTGGGCGCTGATCCGGTCCTCGCTTTCGTACACGACGGAGAGGCTCGCGTCGTCGAAGGGCGGCGCCCACAGCATCACGCGATCCGACGCGCGCCCGCGGTCGTCGTCCTGTTCCTCGTCCCCGTCCTCCCGTCGCTCCTCCTGGAGGTACGTCAGCCCGGCGCCGTCGGCCCGCCACGCGAGGTCGCGACGCTCGGGGTCTTCCTCGGCGCCGCCGACGCCCGGCGCGGTGGGAAGGTTGCCGTCCAGGCCGGTCTGCGTCGCCGTGCGCTCGAGCTCGACGACGACGTTGCCGGCACGGTCCCAGACCTCCTCGACGTGACCGAAGCTGCGGACCGGCACCACGTAGCTGAACGGCTTCTGCATGACCTCGACCCGCGCGTGCCGGCCGTCCGGGGCGAAGTCGAAGCTCGTGATCATCGCGGGCTCGCCGACTTCGGTGACGTCGCGGTCGGAGACGTCGATGAGCGCGAGCTGGCCGGTGGCGTGCCACTCGAGGAGCTCCTCGTCGTACGGCGTCGCCATGAGGCTCGCGTAGGTGCGCAGCATGTTCTCGCCTTCCTCGGTCTGCTTCACCTGCGGGCCGGTGGGCAGCGCGGGCGGCTCGGGCCGCGGACGCCGGCCGTCCGGCACGAGCACCGTGGCGATCTCGGAGCCGCCGGAGGTCCACTCGAAGCCGGTGACCATCGTGGCCAGCACCGGCGTGCGGGTGATCTGCCGGCTCGAGCCGTTCGCGGCGTCCGCCACGCGGATGTGGGTCGCGTCGGCGGTGTGGACGAAGAAGGCGACCCGTGAGCCGTCCGGGGACCAGGTGGCGTTGGAGACGCGCGCGCCGGCGGGCACGTCGACCTCCGTGGTGTCCCCGGTCTCGGCGGAGATCAGCCGGATGCCGACGTCGGTGCGGATCGTGAGGTTCCGGTGCCGGTTCGCCCGTCGGTCGATGAACACGCCGCCGAGCTCGTCGAACGGCTTGGCGAAGCGGTCCATCGTGACCGGGCCGTCCCCGACCTCGTAGAGGAACCGGCGCCGGTCCGGGCTCACCTCGTCGAGGGTGACGTTGAGGTACCTCGGGGCGAGGACCATCTCGGCGATGCTCGAGGCCGGCTGGACGTAGCTCTTGTCCGCCAGGACCTCCTCCGGTGTGCGGGCGTCCTGGCCCGCGAGGGGCTGGACGAGGGCGGTCAGGAGCAGGGCGGGGACGGCCAGGCGGCGCGCGAT
>CALJLC010000405.1 GCA_937982605.1 uncultured Gemmatimonadales bacterium
GCCAGATCGGCCGGAACCACGCGGTAGGTCGTCACGCTGAGCCCGTGGCCGAGGGCCTCGAACGCTACGTCGCCTGGGTGCGCGCGCGGCGTGCCCCGGGGCGGGTGACCGATTGATCGCCCGAGACCCCCCGTTTACATTGTTCCGCTTGCTCCGCACCTGCCCGAACAACGCCGTGACGAGATCCTGTCGATGAAGGGTGTCATCCTCGCCGGAGGCCTGGGAACGCGCCTCTACCCGCTCACCAAGATCACCAACAAGCACCTGCTCCCGGTCTACGACCGGCCGATGATCTACTACCCGATCCAGCAGCTCGTGCACGCCGGCATCCGCGACATCCTCGTCGTGACGGGCGGGGACCATGCCGGGGACTTCCTCAAGCTGCTGCGCAACGGCCAGGAGTTCGGCCTGGAGCACCTCCGCTACGCGTACCAGGAAGGCGAGGGAGGCATCGCCGAGGCCCTCGGGCTGGCCGAGCACTTCGCCGCGGGCGAGCCGATCGTCGTGATCCTGGGCGACAATGTCTTCCAGGACCCGCTCTCCGGGGCGATCGACGCCTTCCGGTCCGACGCCACGGGCGCGACGCTCCTCCTCAAGCGGGTCCAGGATCCGGAGCGCTTCGGCGTGGCCATGGTGGACGGAGACCGGGTCGTCCGGGTCGTCGAGAAGCCCGCCGAGCCGGAAACCGACCTTGCCGTCACCGGGTGCTATCTGTACGACGCCCGGGTCTTCGAGGTGATCCGCACGCTGGAGCCCTCGGCGCGCGGGGAGCTCGAGATCACGGACGTCAACAACCGGTACATCGAATGGGACGCCATGCGGCACCGGGAGCTCGCGGGGTGGTGGACGGACGCCGGGACGATTCCGTCGCTCAACCGGGCCGCCCGCCTCGTGGCCGGGGACCGATCGAATCCGGTGCTCACCGAGATGACGCCCACCGGCGCCGACGCCGGGTCCGGGGCGGGGGCGTAGCGGTGCGCTGTCTCGTCACCGGCGGGGCCGGCTTCATCGGCTCGACCCTGGTACGCCGCCTCCTGGCGCGAGGGGACGACGTCGTCACGCTGGATCTGCTCACGTACGCCGGGCACGTCGAGAACCTCGCGGAGGTCCTCGACCACCCCGGGCACCGCTTCGTCCACGGCGACATCTGCGACGGGGCCCTCGTCCGGGAGCTCCTCGAGGACCGCGAGGTCGTGCTGAACCTGGCGGCCGAGTCCCACGTGGACCGTTCGATCCTCTCCGACCAGCCCTTCGTGCGCACGAACGTTCAGGGCACGTCTACGCTGCTCGGCGCCGCGCTGGACGCCGGTGTCGCGCGCTTCGTGCAGGTCTCGACGGACGAGGTGTACGGGGAGCTCCCGTGGGTCGACCCGGAGGGCCCGGACGCCGCCTCGGCTCCCCGCTTCACCGAGGAGACGCCGCTCGCGCCGCGGTCTCCGTACTCGGCCACGAAGGCCGCCGGGGACCACCTGGCGCTGGCGTACCACGCCACGCACGGGCTGGACGTCGTCGTGACGCGGAGCTCGAACAACTACGGGCCGCGGCAGTTCCCCGAGAAGCTCATCCCCCTCATGATCGCCCGGGCCCTCGCCGACGCCTCCCTCCCCGTGTACGGGGACGGGCTCCACGTGCGCGACTGGATCCACGTCGACGACCACTGCCGCGGCATCGTGGCCGCCGCCGAGCGCGGGCAGGGCGGACGCGTCTACAACTTCGGCGGAGACGCCGAGCGCACGAACCTCTCCCTCGTCCGGACGCTCCTGGCCATCCTGGACAAGCCCGAGGCGCTCGTCGAGCACGTCGGGGACCGCCCCGGTCACGACCGGCGCTACGGGATCGACTCGACCCGGGCACGCCGGGAGCTCGAGTGGGCGCCCGAGTGGAGCTTCGACGCCGGACTCCGCGCGTGCGTCGCCTGGTACCGGGTCAACCCGGCGTGGGTGGCCGCGGTGACCGGGGGCGTGGATCAGGCCCGCCCGGCTTGATTATCCTTCGGGCTTCGATTCCGGCCGGGGCCACCGCCGGAGCGGACCCTCACCCTGACTCGAAGCGAACGACGACGTGACGAAAACGGACCCGCAGACGACGCTCGGCGTCATCGGCCTGGGCTACGTGGGCCTCCCCCTCGCCGTGGAGGCGGGCAAGGGCGGCATCCGGGTGATCGGCTTCGACGTGAAGGAGTCGGTGGCGCGCAGCGTCAACGAGGGGCGCTCCCACATCCAGGACGTCCCCTCCTCGGAGGTGGCGGAGCTGCGCGAGCAGGGGCTCCTCGAGGCGACCACCGACATGGCGCGCCTGGCCGAGTGCGACGTCATCTCGATCTGCGTGCCGACGCCGCTGTCCAAGACGCGGGACCCGGACGTCTCCTACATCATGGCCGCGTCGGAGGCGGTGGCCGGCGCGCTCCGCGAGGGCCAGCTCGTCGTCCTCGAGTCGACGACGTATCCGGGAACGACGCGCGAGGTCCTGCTCCCCACCCTCGAGGCGACCGGCCTCGCCGTCGGCGAGGACTTCCACCTCTGCTTCTCCCCGGAGCGGGTCGATCCGGGCAACAAGGTCTGGCACACCAGGAACACGCCCAAGGTCGTCGGCGGCATCACCGACGCGTGCACCGAGGCCGGCCGGGCCTTCTACGCTCGTTTCCTGGACACGATCGTCCCGGTCTCCTCCACGGAGGCCGCCGAGATGACGAAGATCCTCGAGAACACCTTCCGGGCGGTGAACATCGGCCTGGTCAACGAGACCGCGCTGATTGCCGACCGGCTGGGCGTCGACATCTGGGAGGTCATCGACGCGGCGTCCACGAAGCCGTTCGGCTTCATGCGCTTCACGCCGGGCCCGGGGCTCGGCGGCCACTGCATCCCGGTCGACCCGCACTACCTGTCATGGAAGATGCGGACGCTGAACTACAAGACGCGCTTCATCGAGCTGGCGTCCGAGATCAACTCGGAGATGCCGTACTTCGTCGTGGACAAGGTGCGCGAGGCGCTCAACCGGCGTCGCAAGTCCGTGAACGGATCGAGGGTTCTCGTTCTCGGCGTGGCCTACAAGCGCGACATCGACGACGTCCGGGAGTCCCCGGCGCTCGATGTGCTCAAGCTGCTACGCGACGATGGCGCCGAGGTCTCCTACCACGACCCCTTCGTGCCGGAGCTGCACGAGGAGGGGGTGGATCTGCACTCGATCGAATTGACCGAAAAGGCGCTTTCGGACGCCGACGCCGTCGTCATCCTCACCGACCATTCCGACTTCGACTGGCAGCGTGTCGTCGACCGCGCGCAGGTGCTGATCGACGCCCGACACGTGGCGCCCCGCCGGGAGCGGGACGTGGGGTCGGGGTGGATCGTGAAGGGGTAGGGACCGGAGGTCAGTTCCTGGCGATCACGACGATCGTGGCGAGCACCGAGCCGGTGATCGCCACCAGGCTCGTGATGAGCTGCGTCCGGTCGATCGGCGGAGCCTCCGGCTTGGCCGGCACCGTGATCACGCTGCCGGCGTCGGGCCGAGGCCAGCTCGTCCAGAGCAGGAAGCGGGAACGGGTCTGCGCGAGGCCGTTCGCGAGCCGGACGGCCGTGCGCCCCTTGTCCGCGTCGTTGCGGAATCCTCCCGCGGCCTCGATGTAGTAGTCGAAGTCCTGTCCCTGCCGGTACAGCACCGTCACCGGTGAGTTGACGGCGCCCTGCACGACCACCGTCGGCATGTACTGCGGGATGTGGAGCGAGTCGCCCGGCTGGAGGAGCACGTTCTCGTCGCTCTCCGGCGCGTCGACCGCGGCCGGGAGGCGGAGGTCGATGCGCCCCATCGCGTCGAGCTTCCGGTACAGCCGCGCGCCCCGCAGGTACCCCGTCTCGAGCACCCCGCCCGCCCGTTCGATGAGCTCGGTGACACGATCGTCCTTGGTCAGCAGCGTGTATTCGCCCGGGACCGCGACCTCGCCGGTGATCGTCACCGACTGCGGCATCTCGAACTCGGGCTGCCGGAGGATCTGCACGTGGTCGTAGGGGTGGAGCGCGAACTCCGGAGCCGAGCCCGACGGGGGGAACTCCACGCCGGGCGGGCCGAAGTACCGACCCGTCGGGTCGCGCTGGCTCAGGTAGCTCGAGTCCATCGGCACGCGGATCCGGTCGGCGAGCTCACCGAGGCGCCGGTCGTCCGGGAGCCTCGACACCTCGGCCTCGCGGAGGTCCGCGCCGACCGTCGTCCCGCGAGCGAGCTCCACCGCGTCGCGAAGCGTCATCCCCTCGCGCCACGGGAAGGTGTCGGGTCGCTGGACCATCCCCGCGATCGTCACGTAGTAGCCGCCCCGGAGTCCAGGCAGGCTGTCGACCACGATCGAGTCGCCGTCCTGGAGCCCCACCGGGGGGACGACGACGCCACCCAGATGATTGGTCTCGACCGGGTCGTCGGACGGCGCCAGCGCGAAGTCGAGCGCCAGGCGGTCGGTGAGGCCCGGGCCGCGCTGGCCCGGTCGCACCACCCGGAACACGGTCATCCGTCTGCGGTTCGCCTCCGGGGAGAAGCCGCCGGCGGCGCGGAGCACGTCGATCAGGTCTTCCCCGTCCGCGACCTCGTAGTGCTTCGCCCGACCGACCGCTCCGTGGAGCTGTACGCGCCGGGAGCGGAGCGGGACGAAGACGACGTCTCCCTGCTCGAGCGTGACGTCTCCGGAGACGTCGCCCGCCAGGAGGTAGGGGTAGAGGTCGAGGCGTGCGTCGCGCCCGCTGCGGCTCCGGATCCGGACGTCCCGCAGGTTCCCGAGATCCGTCGGCCCGTTGGCCGCGTAGAGGGCGTTCGTGACGGTCGCGACCGAGGAGAGCTGGTACGCTCCGGGCTGCTCGACCTCGCCGGTCACATAGACCTGGATCGTGCGGAGCTGCGTGATCGCCAGGCTCACGCTCACGGTGCCCCGGGAGATGCCCGAATAGAAGCCCGCCAGCCGCTGCCGGAAGAGCGCACGAGCCTCGGCCATGCTCAGGTTGGCGACCGCGATGGTGCCCACGTCGGGCACGACGACGAAGCCCTCGCGGGTGACCTCGAGGTCGTGGGCGATCTCGACCTCCCCCGTGAGCAGGAGCAGCATCTGATCTCCCGGGCCGAGTCGATACTCGTCCGAGACGGGGCCGGAGAGCAGGGGCTGGAACCGGGACGTGGCCCTGCGGAAGACGTCGTGGCCGAAGACCGGGGACTCGATCAGGGAGTCCGCCTCCTCCATCTGGAGCCCGCTGACCGTCTCGACCACCTCGAGGCCGTCCGCCCCGTCGACGATGACGCCGAGCATGCGCAGACCGGCGATGGCATCGGTATCGAAGGCCGTGCTCGTGTCGATCGGCTGGTCCGAAAGGAAGGCGTCGACGGCGTCGGACGGATATCCCATCGCGCTCAGGCGCGCGCGGATCTCGGCGGGCGTCATCCCCGACTCCCGGAGGCGCTGGCGGATCAGGTCCGGGTTCTCACGGAGCAGCCGCTGGGCCTCGGCGGGTGTCGGGAGCTGCGCCTGGGCGGTGACGGGGGCCACCCCCAAAAAAAATGCGAGGGCGCATGCCCTGGCGCACAGGAGCTGAAATCGCACGGGGCCGCCGCCTCCCGGTCAATGGGCTCCGCGCCACCCGGCGACGAAGCTATCCCGAACCACTACAAACACTTCGGCGCCCAATGTACCATTGGGGCTGTCACGTAACAACGACGGCTTCGGGGCGACTTCGGCTTCGCGGGCTTCCTCGCGCGTGACCAACCGACCTACCCCCGCCTCATGCCCGAACTAGCTCCACGGTCCGGCTCCAGCCTCTCGCTCCTCCGGCTCTGCGGTTCCTGCCTGGTGGCGTTGTGGTTCGCGTCGCACCCGCTCTCCGCGCAACTGCGGGGTGTGTTCGTGCCGTTGGACCATCCCGCCCACTCGGTTGCGGAGCTTCTCGTTGCGCGCGGCGCCCTTGCCGGGCTCAATGGCGCCGACCGGCCATTCGCGCTCCGGGATCTTCGGGTGGCTGTCGCGGCTGCCGTGGGCTCACCCACGGGCGAAATCAGGACCCTGACGGCTGCCGACCGCGGTAGGCTCGAGTGGCTCCGGGCCATCCTCGGCTCGGCCACGCCCGAAGGGTACTGGGCCGTCGGCCTGGCCCCCGAGGCTGGGGTCTTGGGCGCGACCAGTGCGTTCCCCGAGTTGCTGCTCCCTCAAGGGGACAGCGCCGCTGGTCCAGCGCTTCGCGTGAGAGCTGGCGCGGAGTTCGGGCCCGTCTCCTTGCAGTTCGAGCCTCAACGCGTACGCAACGGCCGCGCTAGAATCCCCGTTGCAGTCGCCAGAGCCGAGTGGCGGTGGGGCTGGGCCCAGTGGGGGGAGGTCGAGCGGAACTGGGGTCCACCAGGCGTCACCGGGCTGCTGATCGCAGACATCGCGGGCTCTCGCCCGGAGATGGCGCTGGCGCTTGGCCCGCCGGTCCTGCGCTTCGAGTACCGTCTGGCTCCGTTGTCCGACGGAGTTTCGAGTTCGACCGGGGAGACGGTGGCTCGCTACTGGGCGATGCACCGCCTCCGTTGGCGGCCGTCGCCCGAGTTCGAGGTCGCGTTGTGGGAAACCGCGCTCTCGGCAGAGCCCGGAGGGCCCGACGCCGCCCGGGCGTCTCCTCTGACCCCGTTCTACTTCCCGTTCCAGCAGGGGCGACTGAATGACCGAAACACTGCCATGGGGCTGGACGTTTCTTGGCTAATGCCTTTGGGATCTTGGGTCGAGGCGCAGTTGCTCGTCGACGACATCTTCCGGGATCGGGATCCAACCACCGAACCGTATCCTCAGCGCTACGGCTACGCACTCCAGCTACGTGGTGGCCTCGGGGAGCGCCACGCCTGGCGGGCCTACACCGCCGCACTCACCAACTTGGCCCTCATCAATCGCCGGCCCGAGGACTCGTTCCTCGACGATGGCCGTCCGCTCGGTCGATTGCGGCCCGACCATAGGGAGGCTGGCGTGCTCCTTACGACCGCGTGGGGACATTCGACCGCCCGGCCCGTCTGGCCCGGCCCTGGCGTCGTCGAGCTCGGTGTCGTTTGGCGGCGCCAGGGTGTTCGCGATTTTGCCGATCCGTGGCCGGTGCTGCCGCCGGGCAGCCCGCGATCTCCGGCGTTCTCGGCTGAGATCGAACGTGAGGTGTGGTCGCTCGTGGCCGAGCTCGACTGGATGGCCGGCCCGCTGACGATCCAGTCGGCGAGTCACGCTCAATATCGCAGGTCGCCGTCCGCGGGTCGGGGATGGGGATGGGGGTTCGAGGCGATCGTCGAGGTCAACTGGCGCATCGGCGTGCTGGGCTGGACCGGCACCGGCTAGCGGGACGCCCGCGCCGACGATCGGGGCCATCGGTGCCCGGATCCGACCCTAGTAGGCGCCGGTTCTCCGGAATACAGCTGGGAGGGTAGCCAGCAGGATCTTCAGGTCCAGCGCGAAGGACCAATGCTCCACGTACTCGCGGTCGAGATCGACGACTTCCTCGAAGTCCACGATCGAGCTTCGGCCCTTGACCTGCCACATTCCGGTGAGGCCTGGCTTGACGGTGAGCCGGATGAAATGGTGGTCGTCGTACGCGGCGAGGTCCGACTCGAAGAACGGCCTTGGCCCGACGAGCGACATGTGCCCGCGCAGCACGTTCCAGAGCTGGGGGAGCTCATCCAGGCTCCATCTTCGGAGCACGCGACCGGCCCTGGTGATCCTCGGATCGTCGGGGATCTTGAAGAGCCTCGGATCGCCGGACTCGTTCAGATGCGCCACTTCCTTCTTCCGGTCGTCGGCATCCACCGTCATGGTACGGAACTTCCACATGGGAAAGGTCCGCCCGGCCTGCCCGACCCGTTCCTGAATGAAGAGTACGGGGCCGCGCGAATCGAGCTTGATCCAGAGCGAGAGGACGATCAAGACGGGAGATGCAAAGAGCAGCAGCAAGCCCGACACGACGATGTCGAAGGCGCGTTTCATCACGTCTTGTCCGGCGCGACCAGCCGGGAAGGTGAGCTCGAGCATGCGGAGCGCTCCGTCCGACAGCGCCCGCGGTTGCGATGCCAGCAGGGTTCCCCTGCGGCGGACCGAGAGAACCCGGCACCCGGCGACCGCGGAGGCCTCGACGACGGCATTGAACATGCCGGGCTCCATGTCGCCGCACAGTACGACCGTGTCGGTACCTGTCTCACTCAGCACCTCCCAAACCGCGGAGGGGTGGCCGAGGTAGTCCTTCACGTCCCCTCGCTCGGAGAGCCAGCCGAGTGAGTGCATTCCCGGACGCCGAAGCACGGCTTCAGCGGCTCGCTTGCCAGTGATACTGAGCGGATCCCCCACGAGGATCACGCGATCACTAGGCTTGTTCGCAAGGCGGTAGCGGATCACGGCGACCCACACCATTGAGCGTGCCACGAGGAGCCCGACGCCCAGCGCCACCGTTACGATGACCCAGCGTTCCAGTGTCCAGGTCAACCCGAGCAGGTCGATTGACTGCCAAAGAGCCAGGGCCACACCGGTAGCGGCCCCACCCACCACGGCGCGAACGGAGACCCAACGCTCCTCCGAAGCGTATGCACCGGCGAAGGCGAGACCGACCAACAGCGCGCCGATCGACCCCATCCCACCCAGAAATCCCGGCGGGAACAGCGCGAGAAATGTCGGTCCGAGCGTCGGGCTCTCGCGGAGAATCCCGAGGGCAGCCCTCATCGCCTCGATAACCGTGAGGTCAACCGTGGCCAGTAGGCCAATGCGCCGAACCGCACGCCAGAAGTGCCTTCCGCGGGTCCGCTTGGCCGACTTCTGCAGCCGAAGTCGGGGGTTTGCTTGAGGGGTGCCCGCCCGTCTGGGCCCCATCGGGCCCTCGGCCCGGTCGATACTCGGTAGCATGGGGCCAAGCTACCAATTTGTCCTTATGGATCAAAGACTTACGGCGCGCGCAGAGCTAGGCCACGTCCGGAGGCGTCACGGGTTCGTTACCCAAGCCCCATCCGCCCGACCTTTTTCTCCTGCTGGGGGTTCCACCCGAACCCCTCGTCCTTACCTTCGAGCGGGTCCCGCTGCCATTTTCCTCGGTGCTCGAACGCCAATTCCCGGGTCAGCCAGACTCCGGAGTCACAGGCTCTAGCTTTGCTCAAGACCGCTCTCAAGTCCATTCTCGGCTCCCAGCACAAGCG
>CALJLC010000406.1 GCA_937982605.1 uncultured Gemmatimonadales bacterium
CCTGAACCCCACCGGCAACCGCGCCCGCGTCACCACCCTCTTCGTGACCATCGGCCCCAACACCCTCGTCGGCGCCCGCGCCGTCGTCGTCCGGATCGTCGCCACCCCCAAGTGGCGCCGCGGCCCCGGCGAACGGCCCGACGCCCTCGACGGCGCGCCGGACGACCCCGAGGTGCTCGGCACCGCGTCCTTCCTGGCGCTCCACGAGGCGTACCACGCCGGCCAGCTCGGGCTCTTCCGCCGACTCGCGGGGCTGCCCGGGGCGGTGGGCCAGTGAGGCCGCATCCGGCGCGGGGCGCCCGCGCGAACCGACCGACCCGGGCGCTCCTCGGCGTCGCCGTCGCGCTCGGGGCCTGCGCGCCGTCCTCCGGAGACGGGGCCGAAGCGCCGGCCCCGGAGGTGCGGTTGCCCGCTCAGCACAGCGCCACGAACGGGTTCGTCAACCAGTGCCTCGTCGAGACGGCCGCCTCCGTGGTGGCCGTCGACGCCGGCTTCCTGCTGTCCGACGTCGAGGCGGTCGAAGCGATGATCGACTCGATCGGCAAGCCGCTCCGGGCCATCCTCGTGACGCACGCGCACCTGGACCACACCAACGGCGTCGCCCGACTCTCGGACGACGGCGCCGTTCCGGCGTACGCGCCCCCGCGGACGATCCTCGAGCACGAGGTGCGCGACTACTCCGAGCGTCTCCCCCACCTGCGGAGCCTCTATCCGCCGGGTGTCCCGCGGCTCACGCCCGTCCGGGACGGCTTCGAGCTCGACGTGGACGGTGTCGTCTTCCGACTCCTCGAGATGGGCCCGGGCGAGTCGGAGTGGGACGCGGTCTGGACGGTGGGCGGCGAGCGTCCCTCCCACGTCTTCGTCGGCGACCTCCTGCTGAACCAGGTCCACGCCTTCTTCCAGTCGGGGCGCTCGATGGAGTGGATCCGCTCGCTCGACGACCTGCTGGAGCTGACCCCGGCGGACGCCCGTGTGTATGCCGGGCACGGTCCGCCCGAGGCGGGTCGCCACGAGCTCTCGTGGCAGCGCGACTACATCGTGCGCGCCCGGGAGGCGGTGCCGCGCGTGGCCGGGGGCGCCGATTCGCTGTCGGACGACGCCGAGCGCCGGCTCTACGCCGAGATGTCGTCCTGGCTACCGCCCAATCGCCTGGACTTCCTCATCCTGCTCGGCGGCGACGTGCTGGCGAGCGAGCTGGCGCTGGAGGCCGAGCGCCGCGTCGTGGACGAGAAGCTCGCCGCGCTGGGGGGCTCGTGAGCGGGTCAGGGGCGGAGCGAGTCCAGCCACTCCACGAGCGGGCCGATCGAGCGGTTCACGAACGCCAGGCCCTCGGGCTTCGTCTTGGCGAGCGCCACGAAGCCCTCCCACACCGCCAGGTAGTAGGTGGCGGCGCGGACGGGATCGACGTCGGCGCGGACCGTGCCGTTCTCGATGCCGGCCTGCAGCCCGGCCGCGATCGACGAGATCCAGTAGTCGAAGAGATCGTCCAGCCGCGCGCGGAGCTCGGGGTCGCTGAAGGAGACCTCCTGGGCCAGCGAGTTCACCGGGCACCCCCGCCTGAGATGCTCGGGGTGCATGCTTGTCACCGCGGCGCGCAGGTAAGTCAGCGGGTCGTCGTGCCCCTCGGCGCTCGCCCAGCGGGCGCGGACGAGGGTGCGGAGCCGCTCGTCGACGACAGCCTCGGCCAGGTGGGCCTTGTCGGGGAAGCGGTGGTACAGACCGCCCTTCTTGGCGGCCGCCCGGTCGAGGATCTCGTCGAGGCTCGTTCCGTGGTAGCCGCCCTCGTGAAAGGACTGCTGGGCGGCGGCCACGATGCGCTCGCGGACCCCGGTGCTCGGTCTCGGCGACATGACGGCGTTCTCCTGTGGCGCGGGCGGTCCCGCCGCTCCGACCCGGAACGGTCGGGACCGACCCGCAAGGTAACAGACTCGTCAGTCTGTTTGGAGGCGTCATTGGCGCGGCGGCCGGTGCACCCCGCGGCCGTGCTCCTCGGCCTGCTCTGGGGCGCCCTTCTCGCCGCACCGCTCGCCGGGCAGGCGTGCGTCGAGTCGGACTTTGATCCGCGCGCCGGTCCGGCGTCCGGCTCGACGATGGTGCCGGTGGGGCCGGGCCGCATGCACGTGCTCGAGTGCGGGGATGGCGCGCCGGTCGTCTTCGTGCACGGACAGCCGACCTCCACGTGGCTCTGGCGAGACGTCGTCCCGTCGATGACCGGCCAGGGGCGGGCCCACGTCGTGGACCTCCTTGGCTTCGGTCGTTCGGACCGGCCGGCCATCGCCTACTCCGCGGCCGACCACGAGCGTGCCTTCGCGGCGCTGATGGAGCGCCTCGGAGAGGAGCCGGTCGTGCTCGTCGGTCACGACTGCGGCTCTTACGTGATGCTTGGGTGGGCCGCCCGGAACCCCGGGCGGGTCCGGGCGCTGGTGCTCATGGAGGGCATCCTGCCGGTGGGGCTCTCCCGACGGGGTCTGACCGATCCGCTCGGCGCCCGCGCCGACAGCGTCGTGTCGACGATCTTCCGCATGGCGGGGCTCGGACCCGGTGGGGCGCTCTCCGACGACGCGGTCACGGCGCTCGCGCTCGACGACTTCCTCCGGCTCGGTACGGTCCGCACGCTGAGCGCCGACGAGCACGACGGCTACGCGGCGCCGTTCGACGGCGCGAGCCGCGCGGCCGTCGGGGCGATGCCGCGCCAGATCCCGGAGCAGCGGGTCCTCGACGAGGTCTTCGCCTACGCCGCGTGGCTCGAGTCGACCGACGTGCCCCTCCTGTACTTCGCGGTCGAGCCGGGCGTGCTGGCTCCGCCGGAGCAGCGTCGCTGGGTCGAGGAGCGGGTGACGAACCTCACGGTCGTCGAGCTCGGCGCCGGGGTGCACTTCGTCCAGGAGGACCACGGCCGCCGCATCGGAGCGGCGCTCGCCGACTGGTTGGCGAGGCTCGGGCGGTAGCGTGCCTCGGGAGCTACTCCACCCGCGTCCAGATCGCCTCGAAAGGGTTCTTCAGCCGGAGCTGCCCCCCGTCGTAGACGAAGATCTCCATCTCCTGCCGGACGCCGTCCTGGTCGTCGTAGAGAACGAGGTAGGCACGGTGCACCGCTGCTTCCTCGCGCCGGATGGACCGGATCTCGTACGACGCCGCGGCTCCGGGCGCGAAGCCCAGCGTCACCCGCTCGGGCTCGATCGTGAGGCTCGCCCCGGCGTAGCGCTCCATGTCGGTCGTCCAGGTGCCGAGCACTTCGGCCGGCGCTGCGTCGAGGGCCTCCCCCGGGGGGTCGCCGATCCGGGAGTAGGCGAAGAGCGCCGCCCCGGAGAGCAGGACGGCGGCCAGGAGTGCCTGGAGAACGAGAACGCGTCGCTGCGCGGCCTCGCGGCGCGCGTCGTCGATCTCCCGTTCCCGGATTCTCTTGCGTTCCTCGAGCGAGCTCATGCTTCCTGTGTCTCCTTCACCGGCCGGGGCCGCCAGCCGGTGGCCAGCACGGCGTCCATCGCCTGCACCACCGCGGGGTCGAAGTGCGAGCCGGAGCCGGCGCGGACGTGCTCGGCCACGTCGTCGGGGTCGAGCGCGGGGCGGTACGGACGGGCCGACGCGAGCGCGTCGAAGACGTCGGCCACGGCCAGGATGCGCGCCAGATACGGGATCCGCTCGCCCGCCAGCCGGTCCGGGTAGCCCTCGCCGTCCCACCGCTCGTGGTGGCTGCGCACGATCGGCAGGATGGGCCGGAACGCCCGAATCGGCTGCAGGATGCGGACGCCGGCCTCCGGGTGCTTGCGGATCTGGGCCAGCCCCGCCTCGTCGAGCGCCCCGTTGTAGTCGAGGATCCGAGTGGGCACGGCGATCTTTCCGACGTCGTGCAGGAGCCCGCCGCGATGGAGCGTCTCCATCTGCTCCGCGTCGAGACCGAGCTCCCCGCCGAGCAGGAGCGCCAGCGCCGTGACCCGCTCCGAGTGGCCGGTCGTCCACTTCGACTTCTCGTCGACGGCGTTGGCGAGCGCGCGCAGCGACTCCCAGCTCATCTGCACGAGCTCCTTGTCCGCCCGGATCTTGCCGAGCACGACGGCGGCGCGATCGACGAGCTCGCGGATCCGCTCACGCTCCGGTTCGTCGATGGCCGTGTGCGCCGTCCCCGACATCGCGACGAGCGCGCTCGCCCCCTCCCGCCCCCGCAGCGTCAGCAGCGTCACCGGAAAGGCGTCGACCTCGGCGGCCCATGCGCGGAACGGCGCCGGCAGGTCGTCCGCGGTCGCGGCCACCCGCTCACCTCCGTCGGCGTGGCGGAGGGCGTCACGCTCGGCGTCACCCACCCGCATGGCGCGGTCCGCCGTCCCCGTCGACGGGTCCAGCGTGTGGAAGCTGGTCGCCCCCGCCAGCCCCGGTTCGTCGGCGAGCATGGCCACATGGCGGCCGGGCGCCGCCGTCCGGAGCCCGGCCACGAGCGCCTCGAGCGCGTCCACGTGGTCGCTCGCGGAGGTGGCGGAGCGGTCGATCGTCCGTCCCGCCTCCAGGTAGCGCACGTGCTGATCGAGGTTCTGTGCCATCCGGTTGAACGCCTCGGCCAGGTCCCCGAACTCGTCATCGCTCAGCACCGGGACGCGGGCCGAGAGCTCCTCCCGGGCCAGCCGTCGCGTGCCCTCGGAGAGCGCGCGCAGCGGCTCCATGGTCCGGCGGACCAGCACGTTGGAGAGCAGCAGCACCGCCGAGACGCCGATGAGGAGCGCCAGCAGGAAGTTGTACCCGAACGGGAACGCCGCCTCGGTCACCGACTCCCCCGACTCCGCGAGGACGACCGTCCAGGACGGCGCGCCGAAGCCGGAACGCAGGAAGACCTCCTTCCACGCCACCAGCGTCCTCTGTCCGCCGAGATCGACCCACCCGCGGCCTTCCGCCGGATCGGCGCTGACCAGGGGCGCGGCGGCGGCCGGCACGACGCTCGTCGGGCCCGAGCGGCAGTGCAGGGGCGCGAAGTCGGCCCCGACGATGCAGACCTCGAGGATCGTGGGATCGTCGAGCAGCGTGAGCGCGCCGGACCAGAGCTCGGTCCCGTCCATGCGGGCCCACGACACGAGCCCCTGCCCGGGGTCGGGCACGCCCATGAGCATCCCGGTGGCGTCGTCTCCCGAGCGGGTCAGCGTCAGCACGGACGCGCCGCGCCCGAGCCGCTGCTCCAGCTCCGAGGACACCACCGGCGGGCGCTCGAACGCGCCGGCCACGGCCGCCCACCGATCCCCGCCCTGTACGCCGACGGCCTCGACGCCGGGGGGGAGGTCCTCGTCGGGGAGCTGTTCCGGCGTCCCCTCGTGGGCATGCGTGAGGGCGCGCACCGCCGCCTCGCGGGCCGTGAGTCGCTCGA
>CALJLC010000407.1 GCA_937982605.1 uncultured Gemmatimonadales bacterium
CCTCCCTGCCCGTTTTCTACGACTGCCTCAACTGCCCGTCGTACTGCTGCACCTACCCCCGCATCCCGGTCACGGCGCGCGACATCCGTCGCCTGGCCCGTCACTTCGACATCCCGGAGAAGGAGGCCCGTGAGCGCTTCACCAAGCCGGGGTGGACGAAGCGGGAGCGAGTGCTCCGACACCAGAAGGACGAGGTCTTCGGCAGCGCGTGCCGATTCCTCGATCTCGAGACCCGGTTGTGCACGGTCCACCAATACCGCCCGTCGGTATGCCGCGGCCATCCGGACGGCCCGAACTGCGGCTACTACACCTTCCTCATGTCCGAACGGCGTGACCAGGACGATCCGACTTTCGCGGCTCGCGCGTACAGTCTACCCAACGAGTTTCCGCGCCTCGCCGAGGATTGGGAGACGGAGGAGGGCGACGCCGACGACTGAGGCTACGGGTTCTCGCGCGGAGCGTCGGCCGTCGGGGTGATCCGGATCGGAAGCGGCTCCGTCTCGGCGCCCGTGTAGAGCGTCCGGTGGGGGAACGGGATTTCGATTCCCTCCGCGTCGAAGGCACGCTTGACCCGCTCGTGCATCCCGTTGCGGACGTCGAGGTAGCGCTCCCGCGCGGCCCACACCGAGAACTGGATGTCGATCGACGACTCGCCGAAGCCCTGCAGGATGATGAGCGGCTTCGGGTCCTCGAGGCAGAGGTGGAACTCGCGCGCCACGCGCAGCAGGACGTCCCGGGCAAGGGCGACATCCTCCTTGTAGGCGATGCCCACCAGCATGTCGTAGCGCCGGATCGGGAAGCGGGTCAGCGTGGTGACCCGGGACTTCATGAGGTCCTCGTTCGGGATGCGTACGTAGAGGTTGTCGAACGTCCGCAGCTTGACCGAGAGCAGATCGACGGAGAGGACCTCTCCCGTGATGCCGTCCACGCGGATCACGTCTCCCACGGAGAAGGCACCCTCGGTGAGGAGGAAGACCCCGCTGATCAGGTTCGACGCCGACGTCTGAGAGGCGAAGCCGACCGCGACGGTCACGATGCCGGCCGCCCCGAGGAGCACGGAGAGGTCGAACCCCACCTGCTGGAGCGCGGCGACGGTGAACAGCGCGATGACGACGTACGAGACGAGCTTTCGCGCCACCGCGGCGCCGTGCGCCCCGAGTCGCTCCTCCATCAGCGACGTGCCGAGGCGCCGGACGATGCGGGCCACCAGCCACCCCACCACGAGGATGACCGAGGCGCGCCCGAGCGCGGACCAGGGGATCGCTTCCCAGTTCATCTGCGGACCTGCTACCGGAAGAGCATCGAGAGCGCCCGGGTCACGGACTCGCGGCTAGCCTGCCGGCGCGGGCCCTGCCGCAGCTCCGCGCCCGAAAGGTGGGACGGAGGCCCGTCCGAGAGTCGCAGCTCCCCGCTGTCCCCCGCCCCGTGCGTCGTGATGCGCACACCCTGCGTCCAGAGCCGGCCGGAGGCCTCGTACACGCTGAGCTCGGGCGTGGGCAGGTTCACGTGCTCGACGGCGAGGACCTCCCCACCCGCGTTGGTCAGCGTGACCGGCGTCGTCACCCGATCCGGACGAAGCGGGAGTCGGTCGACGTCCATGCGGGCCTGGGTCTCGTTGGCGTAGGCCAGCTCACCGACGCGCGTGTCGGGACCGAACCACGTGTCGGAGAGGATCTGCGCCGGAAGATCGGCGAGGACGTCCCCGCCGGCCGCGGTCTCGATCCGGACCCACACCGGGGTGCTGACGTAGAGCGTCGCGGCCGCGCCGGGCGGAATCCGGATCGGGTCGACCGGGCTGGCGACCACGCTCCGATCGGCCAGCGAAGGGACGACCACGACCCCCGACACGCCGCTACCCGCGGTGAAGCGCACGCGCGACGTCTCGTCGCCCGACTCGCGGACGAAACGGTCCTGATCGTAGCGGTACTCGACCTCCCACTCGAGTCGGCCCCGATGGACCCGACAGCGCAAGGTGCCGAGCGCCAGGTCGAGGCTCGTCCCCGGGGCAAGGTCGTGTGGACCCCAGCGCACCGGTCCCGCGCCACGGTCGGTCGATTCTGTCAGAGGTGCCTCCGGCTCGTGTCGAAGCCGTCGAAGGTGGGGGCGGATGAATCGCGCAACTATGCGACGTCGCGTGCGCGGTCGCTACCGGTCCTGCCCCCCAGGGTGACGGATCCCTCGCCGGGCCGACCGATCACCTCCGCCAAACGAAGAAGGCCCGGGGCTCAGCCCCGGGCCACGCCACCCGTCGTCCCAGTCCCGCCCTCCGTCGCGTGCCCCTGCGACCCCACCCCGGATGACTCGGTGAGCGGGGGTGTGACCCCGTCTCCGCCTTCAGCCGCTCGGTGAGCGGCGGTGTGACCCCGTCTCCGCCTTCAGCGGCTCGGGAGCGGGGGTGTGACCCCGTCTCCGCCTTCAGCGGCACCAGCCGAAGCCGGCTCCGACGGGGTCACACCCCCGTCAAAGGCCAAAAGTGAAAACGCTTCAGCCCGGTTTCTGCCCGGTTGGAGGCGCGTCAAATGAGATGCAGGAGTAGGCGGGCGAGCACGGCGAGTGAGGAGTAGCAACGCTACTTCGCAGCGAGCCGCGCGGAGCCCAACGACCTCCTGCGCTCATTTCACGCGCCTACGCCACATCGAAGCCGGCTTCCTCGAGCGCATGCCTCTGCGCCTGATCCTCGCTGACGACCTGTCCGTCGAAGAGGTGGACGCTGCGGTCGGCCATATGCGCATACCGCGGATCGTGCGTCACCATGCAGATCGTCGCGCCCTCGTCATGGAGCTCCTTCATCAGGTCCATGACCGCGTTGCCGTTCTTCGAGTCCAGGTTACCCGTCGGCTCGTCCGCCAGCAGGATCAGAGGCTTGCCCACGATCGCTCGCGCCACCGCCACACGCTGCTGCTGACCACCGGAGAGCTGGCTCGGATAGTGTCCCATCCGGTGCGCCATCCCCACACGCTCCAGCGCCGCCTGCACACGCTCCTTGCGCTCCGACCCCGGCATCCCGCGGTACGTCAGCGGAAGCTCCACGTTCTCGTACACCGTCAGGTCACCGATCAGGTTGAACGCCTGGAAGATGAACCCGATCGCCTGGTTGCGGATCTTCGCCCGCTGACTCGCCGTCAGATTCTCCACCGGCGTGTTGTCCAGCAGGTACTTGCCCGCCGTCGGGCTGTCCAGAAGCCCCAGAATCGACAGCAGCGTCGTCTTGCCGCACCCCGACGGACCCGCGATCGACACGAACTCCCCCGTCTGGATCGACAGGTTGATGTTCGACAGCGCGTGCGTCTCCACTTCCTCCGTGTAGAAGACCTTGCTCAGGCCCTCCAGGTGAATCAG
>CALJLC010000408.1 GCA_937982605.1 uncultured Gemmatimonadales bacterium
CCGAGCTCGAACGCCGCGGGCTCGGTGGTGTGGCGCGAGATCATGCTGATGGACGCCTTCGGCGCCCGGTACCCGCCGAGCCCGGAGGAAGCGGCGGCGTACTTCCGTGACACGCCGCGGCCCGAGCTCACGGAGCAGTCGATCCGGGTGCTCGAGGAGCCCCTGCTCGAGGCGGGGCTCGACCCGGAGCTGCTGCGCATCCGCACGATGTTCACCGACGGTGCGCAGCGAGCGATCCCGGGCCGCGGAAGCTTCTCGAGCCCCCGTACCCTCGTCCTCTGGCTGACCCGCATGGAGCAGGGACGCCTGGTCGACGAGTGGAGCAGCCTCGAGATGAAGCGGCTCATGTACTACACCCGACGGCGCTATCGCTTCGCCTTCGCCCCGGCGCTCGATTCGGCCGCCGTCTACTTCAAGTCGGGCTCCCTGTACCGCTGCCGGCCGGAGGAGGGTTTCCGGTGCGGGCAGTACATGGGCAACGTCGAGAACCTCATGCACTCCGTTGCCATCGTCGAGTCTCCGGCCGGGGCGGCAACGCCCCGCGTCTATCTGGTGTCCATGATGTCCAACGTGCTCAAGGTGAACTCCGCCGGAGAGCACGCGGACATCGCCGGCCAGATCCAGCGCATGATCTCCCGCCACCATCCCGAGCTCACCCAGCATTGATCCACACCCTCGTTCGGGCCGCCGGCCCGGTCGCCGCGGTCGCCCTCTGCGCTCTCCTCGCCCCCATCCCGGCCACGGCCCGGCAGGCTCGCCCCGCCTCCACCAGCCTGCAGTTCCCCCGCCCGGACCCGGAGCTCCGGCGCGGGCTCGACGAGCTCATGCGGCTTCCGGAGTACCGGCGCCTCAACCAGCAGAGGCGACTGTCGGTCGCGCTCGTCGACGTGACGAACCCGGACAGCCTGGCGTGGGCGGGGATCGAGGCGGACCGCATGCGCTACGCGGCGAGCCTGCCGAAGATCGCGATCCTGGTGGGTGTCTTCGACCAGATCGAGCGGGGCAGGGTCCGGTACACCCCCGAGCTGCGCGGGAAGCTCGAGCGGATGATCCGCAACTCGGAGAACGCCGTCTCCAGCGAGATGATCCGCCTGGTCGGCTTCCAGAACATCCTTCGGACGCTGCAGGATCCGCGGTACCAGCTCTGGGACCCGGAGCGCGGCGGTGGCCTCTGGGTCGGCCGCGGCTACGGGGGGCTCGGCGTCTGGCGCCGCGACCCGATCGCCAACACGTCGCACGGGGCCACGGCCCGTCAGGTAGCCCGCTTCTTCGTGCTCCTGGAGCGTGGTGAGCTGATCAGCCCGTGGGCCTCGGCGGAGATGAAGTCGATCCTCTCCGACCCGGCGATCCACCACAAGTTCGTGCTGGGGCTGGAGAACGCCCGCCCACGCTCCGTCGTCTACCGGAAGTCCGGCACCTGGCGCAACTACCACGCCGACGCCGCGCTGGTCGAGCGGGACGGCCGCGCGTACGTGGCCGTCGTCCTGCTGGAGTCGCCGACGAACTCGTCGCAGGGCGTCCTGGCGTCCCTCATCGTGCGTCTGGACGACCTCATCTTCCGCCCGGCGCTCTCCGCTCAGGACCCGGACCACGGACGGTGAGGCGACCGTCGGCCGGCACGCCCGACCCGGGCGGGTGAGCGGGGTCGACGCGATCGTCATCGGCGGCGGCCCGAACGGAGTCGCCGCCGCCATCGAGCTCCAGCGCCACGGAGTCCAGGTCCTGCTCGTCGAGGCGAATGAGCGCGTCGGGGGCGCGGCCCGGACCGAAGCGTGCACGCTCCCGGGCTTCCTCCACGACGTCGGGTCGGCCGTCTACCCGCTCGGGATCGGATCTCCGTTCTTCTCGTCGCTCCCGCTCGAGGCCCACGGCCTCCACTGGATCCATCCGGAGACTCCGCTGGCCCATCCCCTGGAGTCGGGCCGGACCGCCTTCCTGGAGCGGAGCCTCGAAGCGACGGCAGACCGGCTCGGCCCGGACGGCGAGGCGTACCGCGCCCTGGTGTCGCCGTTCGTGGCGCGGTGGCCCGCGTTCGTCGACCACGTGCTCGACACACCGCTCCGCCCGCCCACGAGCCCCGGCCTGATGGCACGGTTCGCGCCGCTGGCGCTGCGACCCACGACCGCTCTCGCGCGCCGGTTCACCACCGGCGCCGGCCGGGCGCTCCTCGCCGGAAACGCGGCGCACTCCGGCGTCCCGCTGGAGACGCGGCTCACCGGAGCGATCGGCGTGACCTTGATGGCAGCCGCCCACGCCGTGGGCTGGCCGGTGCCACGAGGGGGCGCCGGGCGACTCACGGCGGCGCTCGCCGACCACTTCATCGCCCTCGGCGGGGCGATCGAAACGGGCCGCCGTGTGGGATCGCTGGACGAGCTGCCCGAGTGCCGCGCCACGATCCTGGCCCTTACGCTCCGGCAGGTGGGGCAGGTGGCGGGGGATCGACTCGACGCACGGTGGCGGCGCGCCTCCACCCGCTGGCGCTACGGGCCGGGCGCCTTCAAGGTCGACTGGGCGCTCGACGGACCGATCCCCTGGCGCGAGGAGCGGGTCGGCCACGCGGGGACGGTCCACGTCGGGGGGACGCTGGAGGAGATCGCGGCGTCCGAGCGGGCCGTGGCGGCCGGCCGCCTGCCGGAGCGGCCCTTCGTGCTGCTGGCGCAGCCTACGGTCTGTGATCCGACCCGGGCGCCCGAGGGCCGGCACGTCGGCTGGGCCTACTGCCACGTGCCGAACGGCTGGAGCGGGGACGCCACCGGCGCGATCGAGGCCCAGGTGGAGCGCCACGCGCCGGGCTTCCGGGACAGGATCCTGTCCCGGGCGGTCTGGCCTCCGAGCCGGCTGGAGGCGTGGGACGCCAACCTGGTGGGAGGCGACGTGAACGGGGGTGCGGCCACGCTGTGGCAGGTCCTGGGGCCCGGGCGGTGGCCGGTCCGGGGATGGCGAGCCGGGCGCGACCTCTACGTCGGGTCCGCCTCGACCGCCCCGGGGGGCGGCGTGCACGGCATGGCGGGCTTCCACGCCGCGCGGACGGCGCTCCGCCGGACCTTCGGCATCACGCCGAAGTCGCGCTGAGCAGCCCGAGCGGCGGGTCGGCGGCGTCCTTCCACGCCCACCAGCGCAACAGCTCGGGCGCCCTCCCTCCTTCCGCCCAGTACACCGCGCACCGGTAGACGTAGAGGTTGCAGCGGTCCGTGTGACCGCCCTGGTGGACCGCGAGGCGCTGGAAGAGCGACTCGGGATCGACACCGACGAGCTGGTCGACCCGCGTGATCCCGAGCGCCCGCAGGTCGCCCTCGGTGGCGGCACCGACGCCCGGAATCGCCCGGAGCCCACCCGTGGTTGCCCGTCTCGTCCCGGCCCGGCTCACGCGCCCACCTCGGCCAGGATCTCCTCGAAGCCGGCTTCGCCCCGCAGGCCGTCGAAGGCGGGGTTCACGCGGAGGTACTGGTCGATCCACGAGCGGTCCTCCAGCGAAGCCTCGAGCCAGGCGATCGCTTCGGCGTTGTCCCCGACCAGCGCGTGCAGGAGCGCGAGCGTGCCGGCGTTGAGCATTCCCGCCTCACCGAAGCGTGCGAGCTCGGGCGGCGGCGCCTGCGGCTCACCCGACGCGCGGTACGCGAGCATGCCGCTCCCCAGCCGGCTGGCAATCGAGGGCGGAAGCCCGGAGACCGCGGCCCACTGTGTCAGCGCCATCTGCACACCGACCTCCTGCTCCTGCTCGAGCGCCACCAGCGCGGAGCCGAGGAGCGCCGGCGCGAAGCCGAAGTCGAGGGACTGCGCGCGTCGGAACTCCGCCGCGGCGGCCTCGAGATCACCCAGCCACAGGAGGATGTTGGCGTAGTCCACGGCGATCGACGCGGAGAGCGGATCGACCGACGCCGCCCGCGCCGCGTCCGCTTCGGCCTCCCGCAGTCGCCCCATCTCGGCCAGGACGTTGGCGCGCCAGTGCAGCGCGGGGGCGTAGGAGGGGTTGAGCTCGATCGCGCGACCGAGCGCCGAGAGGGCACCCACCCGGTCTCCGCTCAGCGCGCGAACGAGACCGAGCGAGGCGTGGGGCTCGGCGAGATCGTCGTCGAGCGCGATCGCCCGATTGGCGAGGGCCGCGGCCCGCTGCATGGCGTCGGCCGCGTCGACCGAGCGGACGAACTGCGGCATGAGCGCCCACGAATCCGCGAGTCCCGCGTACGCCTGCGCGTACCCGGAGTCGGCCTGAACGGCGCGCGTGAAAAGCTCGATCGCCTCCGGGATGCCGACCGCGTCCCGCCGGTTCCACTGCGCCCGTCCGCGGTAGTAGAGCTCCTGCGCCTCGGCCGTGGCGACGTAGCGCGTCGGCGCCGACTGCAGGTCCAGCTCGCCGAGCAGCGCCTCCGCGATCGAGCGCGCGATCTCGTCCTGGAGCGCGAAGAGGTCGTCGACCCGCCGGTCGTACGTCTCCGACCAGAGGTGGAAGCCGGTCTCGGAGTCGATGAGCTGGGCCGTCACCCTCACGTCGTCGTTGGAGCGCCGCACGCTCCCCTCCAGGACGTAGGCGACGGCGAGCCGGGCCCCGATGGCGCGGATGTCGTCGTTCTCCCGGAAGGCGAAGGACGACGTGCGCGCAGCCACCTTCAGGCCGTCCACGCCGGCCAGGAGGGTCAGCATCTCCTCCGCCACCCCGTCGCCCAGGTACCCCTGGTTCCCCTCGGCGCTGAGGTCGGCGAAGGGCAGCACGGCGATCGACGCACCGGTGGCGGAGGCGGCGGTCGAGAAGGCCGCGCCCGGATCGACGGTGCGCACGGCCCACCACCCCGCGGCTCCCAGGGCGAGCGCGCTCGCGAGCACTCCGCCGAGGATCACCGGGCTCGGCCCCACGCCGGGTGTCTCGGGGTCGGTGCGCAGCAGCCCCGACGCCGTGACGTCGTAGACCCACGACAGCGCGAGCACGATGGGGAAGAGCCCCAGGAGCACCGCGAAGAGCGCGCGCAGGGCGCCCGGGCCGAGGTCGAACGCCGGGAAGAGGATCTCCCCGAGCTGGAGGAGCACGAAGGCCACGGCCAGATACGCCGCCGACGTGCTCACCACGCGGCGGCGCCTCAGCTCGGCCCACACTCCCCTCACCCGCTCCCCCATGTCACCCTCTCCGAACGACGTCCCCCGGATCGCCTCGGGGCGTAGCGTCGTCTCGTACCCGTGTGACAGCTCGATGGCACGCGGCGTTGCTCACCCGGCCCCCGTGCGACAGTCGCGCAGGAAGCGGCGGCGCGCGCGCTCGTCGCTCTCGATGGCGTCCCAGAACTCTTCCAGATACGAGATCGCTCGGCGCCGGGTGTCGTCCGGCAGGTCGGCGGCGGCCCAGAGCGCGCGCACTTCGGACTCCGTGGCCCGGAAGCGCTCCAGAGCCGCGGCGGTGAGCACCGGGTTGGCGCACCAGCCGCGGTAGACCCGCTCGCGGACCGAGGCGAGCCCGAAGCGCTCCGGTGCGCTCGCGTACGGCGCGTCGACCAGACCGGTGAAGTCGAAGTCGTACGGTACGACCACGGCCGCCCCGCCCCGGTCGACGAGCTCGACGTTGTGTCCGGCCACGTCGGACCAGTCCGGATTGCCCACCATGTACTGGAAGAGCGCGGCATCGAGCGCCGAACGGGGATCGAGCCCGGCCGGCGGGAGGTTCTTCCCTTCCTCGAGCTCGAAGACGACGCCGCCGAGCCGGGCGGCGAGCGCTTCGTCCTGCTCGATCAGGAAGCCGGGTCGCGTCCGGTCGGGAAGCCTCCCCTCGCGGTCGGAGAACGTCACCACGACCGCCCGCGTCCGAAACGACGCCTCGGTGTGCAGGGCATAGCTCCGATACGCCAGCTGCTCGAGCAGCACGAGCTCGTCGTACGCCGCGCGGCCCGGACGGCAGGAGGAGACGAGCTTGAGGTCGTCCTGCCCCTCGAGGATCGTCCCGTCCGTGGGGGCGTCCCCGACGTCGATCCGGAGCGGCGGGAACGAGCAGTTCGACGGGTCGAGGCGGAAGGCGCCCCGGGTCCGCACCTCGCCGGCAAGGCGCACGGTCGACGGGCTTCCGTCCGCGGAGGGCACGGTGAACGACGCGGGGCGGTCGGGTGAGGCGGCCCGGTCGCCGAGCAGCGCACCGAGGTCCGCGGTGATCGTGAGGGCGAACGGCTCCTCCGACGCGAAGAGCGGAGGCCGATCGTCCGACTGGGCGGCCGCCGGAGATCCGACGAGCGCGAGGGCGGCGAGCACGATCCGCGGTCGCACGTCACACCACCGCGTCGGAGAAGCCCCGCGTGCGCCACTCCCGGCCGGCCTTGTCCACGAGGAGGCCGCCCGTGCCGGGAGTCCGCTCCAGGAGCGCGAGACCGTCCGCGGCTCCGAGGACCAGCACCGCCGTGGAGAGCCCGTCGGCGTCCATCGCCCGCCCGGCGACGACCGAGGCCGACGCGGTCCCGTCCGGAGACGCCCCGGTCCGCGGATCCAGGATGTGGTGGTGGGTACGGTCCGCGGTGAAGCTGTGCAGGTAGTCACCCGACGTGGCGATCGCGCCGCCGCCGAGCCGGACCACGTCGGCGGCCGAAGCCGTCCGCGGAGCCTGGACCGCCACCGTCCAGGGGTCCTGCGACGAGCCGATCCCGCCGGTGGCGACGTCGCCGCCGGCGTCCACCATCGCGCGCTCGGCACCCGCGCCGACCAGCGCCGCGACCGTGCGGTCCACCACGTACCCCTTGGCGATGCCGTCGAGCGTCACCTCCGTGCCCGCCTCGAGCTCGACGCTCCGGTCGACGACGCGAACCCGCTGCCATCCGACGCGGGCGTGCGCCGCCCGGAGCTCGGTCGAGTCCGGCCGTCGGCCCGCGGCTCCCGCCGCCTCCCAGAGGCGCAGGAGCGGAAGGACGGTGGGGTCGAACGCTCCGCCGCTGCGCTCCGCCAGCTCGAGGCCCGCGCCCAGCACGTGCAGGAGCTCGGCGGGGGCGTCGTCGAGTCGGCCCGCGCGGTTGAGGCGTCCGAGCGGGGCTTCGGGCCGGTGCCGGGTGAGGATGCCCTCGAGCCGCGTCAGCTCGGCGAACGCGCCGTCGACCATGTCGCGAGCAGCGCCTCCGTCCGGGTGCACGACGGTGATCGTGACGATCGTCCCCATCCGCGTTCGCGTCTGGCGCACCCGCCGGAGTCGGCCCGAGCGTACGAGACCCCCGACCAGCCCGATCCCGAGGGCGGACGAGAGCCCGACGGCGGCGACGATGCGCAGCGCTTCGCGGCGCGGCAGCGAGCGCTCAGACACCGGTCGGTACCCGGATCTGAACGAGCCGCGGACGGACGTCCTCCATCTCGTGCCGGCAGACCCCCACGCGGTCACGGAGCTGCACCTCGCAGACGTTGCAGCGCACGCACTCGGGGAAGTCGATCGTCTCGCGCCGGATGGCGCCGGTCGGGCACTTCTGCTCGCAGACGAGGCAGAGCGTGCACTGCTCGACGCGCGCGATGCGTCGGGGAGCGAAGACCGAGAGGATCCCCAGCGCGGCGCCGAGCGGGCAGGCGTACCGGCAGTAGAAGCGCGGCACCACGACCGACGCCGCCAGGAAGGCCAGCGCGATGGCCCAGAGGAGGAGCGACGGGCTCCGGAAGAAGACGGTGCCGAAGGGCTCGACGTACTGGTACACGCTCACCCGGCTCCCCGCCGCCGCGGGCACGACGACCGCCGCCAGAACGCCGTACTTCAGCCACCGAGCGCGGCGGTGCACCGCCGGAGGGAACGGTCGCTGCCAGCCCCGCGGGACGACGCGCTCGATGAAGTCCTGCAGCGCCCCGAAAGGACAGAGGAATCCGCAGAATACCCGCCCCCACACGAGCGTCGTCACCAGCGTGAAGGCGACCATGAGCAGGAGCGGGACGTCGCGTGTGTAGACGCCGACGCCGGCCCAGATCCCGCTCGTGATGTGCGAGACCGAGAGGAAGCCGCCGTCGAGGAAGCCGAGCACGACGAGGGTGACGGTGAGCGAGATCCACCGCAGTGGGGTCGCCTTCGTGAAGAAGGCCGCGGTGGCGAGCGCGAGCACGAAGAGCATGAGCCCGACCCGACGCCACGACGTGCCCGAGAGCATCCGCTCGAGGAGGGACTCGTCCTCGGTGAGCACGAAGTCCCGGGGGAGGAGCTGGTCCCCGGCGGGGGCGGCTTCCCCTCCGGCGTCGGCCGGTGGCGTCGATGCACCGGGAGCGGTGTCCGTCTCCGGGGCCTCGACGCCCCGCGCCACGCCCGGATCCCCTTGGCAACCAACCGCTCATGTTCCCCTTGGCGCGAGGACATTCTGAGCAAAGCCTCGCGCGCGCGGGCGCTGTCCGCCTTGGCATCTCCATACGCGCCTGCAAGAACCCAGCCGACCCC
>CALJLC010000409.1 GCA_937982605.1 uncultured Gemmatimonadales bacterium
AAGGACGCACTCAAGGCTCAGTTCGGGCTCTTCTACCGCACGGTGAAGGGCAACCTCGGCGGTGTCACCGCGGAGCACTCGGTGAGCCAGCCGGAGCGCGGCGGAAACTGCACGAACTGGATCGTGGGCCACCTCGTGCGCGCGCAGAACGGGGTGATGGGCCTCGTGGACGAGGCCCCGGTGTGGGAGTCGGAACAGCTGGAGCGGGCGCACGACGCGCCGATCACGTCGGCCGCCGAGGCGATCGACTGGGAGACGATGGTCGGCAAGCTCCTCGGCTCCGAGGAGCGGCTCATGTCCGCGTTCGACTCGCTCGACGACGAGCGCCTCGACGACGAGGGCTTCACCGACCCGTTCGGCAACGAGGTCACCCGCGGGGAGTTCCTCAACCTGCTCGCGTTCCATCAGACGTATCACGCCGGACAGCTCGGGCTGTCCCGGCGGGTGGCGGGCCTGCCGGGCGTCATCGGCGCGCCGCAGCCCCAGGAAGCGTAGCTCGCAACACGACTCGAAGAGGAGGAGAAGACGATGGGTGCAATGGAGATCGGAACGAAGCTCGTGGAGCTCTGCCGTGAGGGCCGGAACCTCGACGCGATCGATGCGCTGTACGCGGACGACGTCGTCAGCATCGAGGCGTCGGCGCCCCCGGCCGGCGGCGACCGGAAGATGGAAGGCATCGAGGCCATCCGCGGGAAGAACGAGTGGTGGGCCGAGAACCACGAGGTGCACGGTGCCTCGGTGGCCGGCCCCTTCCCCAACGGCGACGACCGCTTCGCCGTGCACTTCAAGTACGACGTGACGAGCAAGCCGATGGGGGGCCAGCGCTTCCAGATGGAGGAGGTGGCGCTGTACACGGTCCAGGACGGCAAGATCGCGCGGGAGGAGTTCTTCTACTCGATGTAGGAGCGCGCATCTCCGCAGGAGATGGCCTCCATGGAGGAGACCGCACGGCCGTCGGCGTCCCGCGAGGCCGCCGGCGGCCGTGGCGGATGACCGGGCGGCGGTCCCCGGCCGTCCTGCCTCCCCGTTCCGGCGACGCCGAGGCACCGCCAACCGGGGGCATCCGGGTGTATTGACAACCGTATTGACACGATGCCGGGCGGAGTGGGCCGCGGTTTCCCGGCCGGATGCCCCACGCCGAGGGTCGGGACCCAACGGCGGCCGGTTGCGCCGGCGTCAGCGCGCCGGCAGCGGGGTCCCGTCCAGGAAGGCCAGCAGGATGCCGAGCGTGGCTTCGGGGTGCTCCTCCACCGGGACGTGGCCGCACCGCGGGATCACCTCCAGCCGCGCCCGCGGCAGGGCGGCCGCGAGCCGTTCGCCCACCGACCGGGGCACCACGCGGTCGCTGTCTCCCCAGATCAGCAGCGTCGGCGTCTCGATGGCGTCGTACCTTGCGGCGAGCGACTCGAGGTCGGGCGGAACGATCCGGCGGCCCACGTCCATGGCGGCGCGGACGCCCTCCGCCTCCAGGAACGGAGCGGTATAGGCGTCGATCTGCTCCGCGGACACCGTCGCGGGGTCGTGGACGATCGACCGGAGGACTCCCGCGATCAGGGAGCGGAACGGGACCGTCCGGGCCATGAGATCCGTGGGCCAGGGAACCTTCGACAGCCCCACGAACGGCGGCAGTCGTTGGGGATACGCCGCGGCCGCCACGAGCACCAGCCGTGCGAGCCTCGGCTCGTCCGCGTCGAGCAGCCGGAGCGCCGTGAGGAGCGAGAGGCCACCGCCGAGCGAGTGGCCGGCCACGGTCAGCTGCCTCAGGTCGAGCTCGCGGACGAGCTCGACCAGCAGGTCGGCCAGGTCGTGCGGGCCGTATCGGCCGTCGTCCGGCTTCGGTGCCCGACCGAAGCCCTTGAGGTCGACGAGGAGCACCCGGCCCCGCTCGCAGAGCGCCGGTACCCACGGGTGCCAGCTGTACGAAGACCCGCCGTAGCCGTGGACGAGCAGGAAGGTCTCCGCGGAGTCCGGAGGACCCGGGTGCTCGGTCACATGGAGGGGAAGCGCCGTCTCGACGACGCGGGGCCGGGTCACGACCCCAGGCGCAGGACCCGCGCCCCGCGCGACTCGAGGCGGGCCGCGAGCTCGGGGTGACACGTGAAGGCGAAGAGCTGGCGGCTCTCGGACAGCTCCGCGAGCACGTCGAGGCCACGATCCCGCCGGGTCGGGTCCCAGTTGACGAGCGCTTCGTCGATGAACAGCGGGAGCCGCTCACGCTCCCGATCCAGATGATCGACGATGGCCAGCCGCAGGCTCAGGTAGGCCTGCTCGAGCGTCCCGGTGGAGATCGGACGCGCGAGCGGCACCGGCTGCGGGAGGCCCGGCCCCACCAGGCGGAAGAGGTCGCCTTCGCCGAGCTCGTCGACGAGGATGCGCGTGTACCGTCCCCCGGTGAGACGCTCCAGGTAGACCGACGCGCGGCGCAGCAGGTCCGGCTGGTGCTCCTCCCGGAAGCGCCGATCCGCCTCGCGCAGGAGCTGGGCGACGAGCCAGGCGCGGTCCCGCTGTCGCACCAGTCGGGCTTCCTCGTCCTGGAGGCTCGCGATCTCCCCGTCGATCGCGTCGACGGTCTCGCGGTCGCGGATCTGCGCGATCTCCGTCTCGAGGGCCTCGGCGCGGCCGGCCAGCTCCTCGATGCGCGCGGTGAGCTCCTTCCGGCGCGTCCGACGGACGGCGAGGTCGGCGTCGCTGAGCGTCCACGAGGCGCCCGCCCGCTCGGCCTCGGCGATCCGCGCCTCCGCGTCCGCCAGGTCCGGCCGCGACCGCTCCAGCTCCTCCATGAGCCGGTCCGCGCGGGCGTGGGCCTCGAGCCTGCGCTCGGCCGCGCCGAGCGCGTCCGATTCCTCGGCTCCGACGAAGCCGCGGAGCGCGAGGGTCAGCTCCCCGCGCCCGCGCTCGAGATCGGTGCGCTCGGCCTGGAGGCGCGCCCGACGCTCGGCGATCCGGGCGAGCTCCCCTTCCGCGGCGCGGGCCGCCTCTTCAGCGCGGTCGGCGGTGGTGAGCCGCGCCTCGAGCGCCGTCGCCTGCGTCGCGGCGGTCTCCCCCGCGGGCTCGCCGAGTCGAGCCGCGAGGCGTCGTGCCTCGTCCTCGAGATCGGCCCGCGCGGACCGGAGCTCCTCGAGGCGTTCGCCGAGGCGCGCCCGTCGCCGGAGCAGCTCCTGGAGCCGCTCGACGGCCGAGGCCAGAGCGGGCCCGGGCGGGTCCAGGAACGCCCGTCGGATCGGCAGCCCCGCGACGAGCCGAACGACCTCCGCCCGGGCCTCCTCGACCGATCCGGAGACCGGTCCCGGAACGTCGACGCCGCGAGGGCGCAGAAGAAGGATCGTCGCGCCGACGGCGCAGAGCGCGACCCCCGCGGTGACGGCCAGCGCCGGGCCACCCAGCGACCCCCACGCCAGGCTCGCGAGCCCCACACCGATCGCGACGGCCCCGACTCCGGCGAGCCGCGGGGTCCGGCCCTCCCTCCGCGCGGACCCGGGCGCCTCGGTGCCTCCGGCCGCCTCCGCGCGCGCGATGCGGTCGCGCAGGATATCCAGCGAGATGCGGCCGGCCGCCTCCTCGTGGCCCGGCTCCCTGAAGAGCTGCTCGGAGGCGGCGCGGATCTGGGCATCGATCTCGCGGACGGTCGCCTCGGTCTCGTCGGAGGCGTCCGTGGCGAAGGCCGCCGCGCAGCGGCGAACGAAGCCGGTGATCTCGGAGCGCTTCGACTGCACCGCCCGGGCCGCCTCGTCGTAGCGCGCCACGATCTCCGCCGGCCGGGCCTGCTCGGCGGAGAGCCGGTCCAGCGACGCGTCGACGCGGGCGAGCCCCTCGTCGAGGCGAGTCGCCTCCCCGCGGGGGTCCGCGGGTAGGGTGCGTAGCGCCTCGCGCGGGCCTCCCGAGGCTCGAAGCGACGCGATCCGCTCCAGCTGCCGCTTCACGGGGAGCAGGTCCTGGATGCGCTCCAGGACGACGTCGTCCCGCTCGCGCTCGGTCCTCAGCTCCCGGAGTGCATGCCGGCAGCGCTCGAGCTCCTCGACGCGCTGCCGGACGACGCGGTCCCGCTCCATGGCGTCGAGCCTCCGGCCGCGGAGCGCACGCACCTCCTCCTGGAGGTCCCGTAGCCGCTGATTGCCTCGGCGGTTCGGCCGCCAGATCGCCGACGCCTCGGCCTCGAGCTCCTCCGCGACCGCGCGCGCCGGGCGGAGATCGGTCGTGCCCATGGCCCCGAGGACCCGGTCCTGGATCCTGGCCCAGGTCTCCTCGTCGAGGCCCGCCAGCTCCGCGAGCGTGACAGCGAACACCTGGCGGAAGACGGTCCGCGGCACGTGCTCCACCCAGGGCACCGCGTGGTTGCGCAGCTCCGTGGTCTGGTCGTCGAGGACGAGCTGGCCCGTGGGCGACGATCGGAGCCGCCTCGAGACGCGCGCGCAGCGCCGATCGGACAGCCGGACCCAGACCTCGCCACCCGCCTCGTCCGCGTCCCACGGCACGTGCGGGTTCCGCTCGCGCGAGGCCGGCTGGAAGCCGTAGAGCGCAGTCGTCAGAAAGCTGAAGAGCGTCGACTTCCCCGCCTCGTTGGGCCCCAGCACGACGACGAGCGGACCGAGCGGTGTGGGACCGGTATCGTAGCCGGCCAGTTTCCCGAAGGCGTCGACGCGCAGCCGCTCGATCCTCACCGGGCTCCGTCCTCCAGGAGATGCGCGGCGATCTCACCCTCGGCGTCCGCGAGGAGACGTCGCACGTAGGCGCGAACGGCGGCCGGGTCCGCGGAGCCGATCCCCGCGAGCGATCCCGGCTCGAGATGCGCCAGCTGCGCCTCTCCCCGCCGGATCTGTCCGCACAGGCGCAGCGCTTCCCCGAGGACGTCGGTGCGCTGCCGGTGCTCCTCGATCGGGATCACCGGATGGACGGCGTCCGCCACGACCGACACCTCGAGCGCACCCAGGATGCGGGCGAGCTCCCTGCCGAGCATCTCGCGGTCCTCGCTCTCGCGGAGCTCGGCCCAGAGCGGCGACGCCCCGGCGAGCACGAGTCGGATCATCCACTCCGTCCCGGGCAGTCCCTCGTCGCCTTCGCGGGCGCGTCTCCAGGCGGCGAGGACGTGCCGCTCGAGGTCGTCGAGCGTGGCTCGCGTCTCGAGCCCGTCGAGCTCGAGCGTCTCCCAGCGGACCGGACCGAGCGGCCGGAAGGTGATCGAAGGCCGGGCCCGGTCGGAGAGGTCGACCAGGAGCCCGCCGCGCACACCGGGGTCGGCCCAGCTCTTCCCCTGCAGGCTTCCCGAGTACCAGATCGGCGGGTCCTCGGAGAGCTCCTGCCGGACATGCACGTGCCCGAGCGCCCAGTAGTCGTAGCCCGCGTGGCGGAGCCAGGTGAGGTCCGACGGCGCATACCGGTGGTGCGCCTCGGCCCCGACCGAGGAGTGCACCTGCGTGTGCAGGAGCGCCACCTCGGGGAGGTCCCGCGAAGGCCGGGGGAGGAGGCGCGAGAGATCCTCGCCGACCCGGCCCGTGGCGTGACCGATCGCGGTCACGTACCCGACGGAGTCACCCCCGTGGTCGTGGACCAGGATCCGCCGGGGCGTCGCGTCGGGCGCCACGCGTACGCACTTCGGCCACTCCATGCGCCGCGGGCCCACGTCCGACGCGCCCGGGTCGTGGTTGCCGTTTGCGTAGACGACCGTGATGCCGTTGTCCCCGAGTCGCTCCGCCTGCTCGAGGAGGAAGCGCTCGGTCTGGAACGACAGCCGATCTCCGTCGAAGAGGTCACCGGCGATGAGGAGGGCGTGCACGTCCTCCCGGATCGCGACGTCCACGGCGTTGCGAAACGCCTCCCGCGAGGCTTCCCGCAGGCGCGCGCGGACCTCGGCACTCCGGCCGGCGAACCCGGTGTCCAGGTGTACGTCGGCCACGTGCAGGAATCGCATGGGCCAAGTTAGGCGAAAGCCCGGGACGTGTGAATTTTCTCCGGGGTCCGACCCCGGAAGTGCCCATGGTTCCCCGGCTTCGTGTTCTCCGGTAACGTTACGGCACCGACGTCGCACCCCATTCGCGGCGCCTCGAGCGCCGCATCCGCCGAACACATACCCATGAGCGACACCATGGACGCGGCCGCCCGCCGCCTCCGGAAGGCCTCGCCCACCGTCGACGCCACCCTCGCCGCGCTGCGCGAGCGCGGGGGCCCCGACACCGATCTCCTGCTGGACTTCGCGGGGCCGTTCCTCCGCCGGGCTCCCGAGGAGCTGCTGCACCAGCGCGGCGTCGACGATCTGGCCGGGATGACGGCGGGGACGTTCCGCTTCCTCCAGGGCACGCGCCCGTTCCGGGTCGACGTGGCGGTCGAGAACGCGGACGAAGAGGGGGGCTGGGCCGAGGCCGTCACGGTCATCCGCACCAACGTGAGCGAGCGGCCGTTCATCATCGACTCGATCCGCGAGTACCTCTCGTACGAGGGCCTCACGATCGAACGGATGATCTATCCGATCCTCGACGTGGAGCGGAACGACGAGGGTGAGGTCGTGGGTGTGGGCGCCGCCTCGGACGGTGGGTCGAAGGAGTCGGTCGTCCACTGCGAGGTCACGCGCATCGAGGATCGGGATCGCCTCGACCGGGTGCGCGACGAGCTCTCGCGGCGGCTGCAGGACGTCGTGCGCGCGACTGACGACTTCCTGCCCATGCTCGACGTGGTCAAGGTCGTGCGCACCGCGGTGGGCGCCTACGCGGAGCACATGCCGGGCCGCGCCGAGGAGTTCGCGGAGATCCAGGCGTTCCTGGACTGGCTGCGCGACGGCGGATTCGTCTTCCTGGGCTACCGCGGCTACGACCTGCTCGGTGGGGACGACGGCTCCGAGCAGTCGATCGTCGTCGAGCCCGGCTCGGGGCTGGGCCTCCTCCGCAACGAAGGGGACTCGCGCTTCGCCGAGCCGGTCCCGCTCTCGCAGCTCGACCCCGGGATGGCCCAGCTGGCGATCCACGGTCCGGTCCTGATCGTCAACAAGACGAACGCCGAGTCGACGGTGCACCGGCGGGCGCGGATGGACTACGTGGGCGTCAAGAAGCTCGACGAGAAGGGCAACGTGGTCGGCGAGCACCGCTTCATCGGGCTCTTCACGTCCAAGGCGTACGGGGAGCCGGCCGGCTCGATTCCGATCCTGCGCCGCAAGCTCCAGACGGTCCTGGGCGAGGCGGGCGCGCGGCGGGGGTCGCACGACTACAAGGAGATCATCGCGACCTTCGAGTCGCTCCCGAAGGAGCAGCTCTTCCTCTCCTCGGCCGAGGAGGTGGGGGAGGACGTCCGTGCGGTCGTCGGCTCGTACGGCCGCCGCGGCGTGCGCATCACGCTGCGGGAGGACCCGCTCCATCGCGGCATCTCGGTCATGGTCATCCTTCCGCGCGACCGCTTCTCGGGCTCGGTGCGCAAGGCAATCGAGGCCGCGCTCGTCGAGGCGTTCGAGGCGGAGGTGCTCAACTACCACCTCGCCCTCGGCGAAGGCGACCAGGCTCGGCTGCACTTCTACCTCGGCGCCGACGACGCGAACCTGGCCGAGGTGGCGGTTGACGAGCTCGAAGAGACGGTCTCGGGACTCATCCGCACCTGGGGCGATCGCGTCCTGGAGCGGCTGCAGGCCATCTGGTCGACGGAGGACGCCGAGCGTCTTGCCGGCCGGTACGTCGATGCGCTCAGCCGGGAGTACCAGGCCGCCACCGCCGCGGAGATCGCCGCCGAGGACATCGGCGAGCTGGAGGCGATGGACGTCGAGGGTCGGCCGATCGCCGTTCGTCTCTCCAACCGCGCGGACGACGTGAGTGTGGCCGGCGTGACCGGCGCGACGGAGCTCCGGCTCTATCTGCGCGGCGAGCGACTCGTCCTCTCCGACTTCCTTCCGATTCTGGAGGGCGCCGGCCTGCGCGTGCCGGCCATGAAGCCGTACGAGCTCGGGGCGCCGGCGGACCCG
>CALJLC010000410.1 GCA_937982605.1 uncultured Gemmatimonadales bacterium
CGCTCCGCGGCCTCCGGGTCGACGCCGACGAGTCCGAAGCCGAAGCCCCGCGGTCCGCTCGGCCTCGCGCCGCACGGCGCGCGCGACCTCGACCGTGTTGCCGCCGCTTTGCTTCTGGATGCCCAGGCTGATGGCGGGCACACCGTTCATCTCGACGAGGTACTGCACGTCTTCGTAGCCGTCCCGGACCGTCGCGACGTCCCGTATGCGGATCGGTCGTCCGCCGGGGCTCGCGATCACCGTGCGCTCGATCTCGTCGAGGGAGCGGTACTCGCCGACGCTGCGGATGTACAGGTCGTCGAGTCCCTGCTTGACCGTTCCGGTGGGCAGCGTGACGTTCTCGCGCGACAGCGCGTCCACGACGTCGAGGGTCGTGAGACCCGTCGCCCGCAGCAGCTCCCGATCGACCTCGACGCGAATCTCGCGGTAGACGCCGCCGCGGAAGTCGATGGCGCCCACGCCGGGGATCTGCTCGAACCGCCGCGCCAGCTCGTCCTCGAGAAGGCGGGTCACCTCTTCCAGGGGGCGGGTGGAGGTCACGGCCAGGCTGACGACCTCGATGCGATCGAGATCGAGCTTGAACACCCTCGGGGTCTCCGCCTCCACGGGCAGCTCGTCCCGGATCGAGTCGAGCGCGGCCCGCAGGTCGTTCGCCGCCTCGTCGATGTTCGTGCCGCGCGCGAACTCGAGTCCCACCCGGCTGCTACCCTCCTCGGACTGCGACGTGACCCGCTCCAGGTTGGGCAGTCCGGCGACGGCGTTCTCGATGCGGTCGGTGATGATCTGCTCGACCTCCTCGGGGCCGACGTTGGGGTAGTCGAGGCGGACCGTCAGCTGCGTGAACTCCACCTTCGGCAGGAGGTCGATCGGGAGGATCCGGAACGAGACGACCCCGAGGATGATCAGGATCAGGTAGACCATCGAGGTGGCCACCGGCCGGCGGATCGAGACCTCGGTCAGCGGCATGCTCAGCGGCCCTCGGTGGGGGTCTCCGTCGCCCCCGGATCGAGCACCGAATCGACGACGTCCTCGCTCTCCGGGATCTCGGCGCCGAGCGCCGCGGCGACCTGCCTCTGCTTGGCGAGGAAGTCGTCGAGAAGGTCCTCGGACTGGAGGGACTGGAGGGTCAGCACGCGCTCCCACGATACCGGTCGCACCCTGGCCCGCACGGGCTCGGAGCCCGCTCTGTCGCCTCCCAGGAGGTGCTGCCCGACGGTGACCACCCAGGAGCCGTCCTCGAGTCCCCGCACTCCCGCCACCCCCTGCCCTTCGGCGATCACCTCGAGACGTCGGAACGAGACGGGCAGCGGCGTCTCGGAGTCCGCGACCGCCCCGTCCCGCGCGAGCTCGAGATCGGACTCCGCGGCGAGCACGAAGGCGCCACGTTCGCCGGAGTCGGGGTTCTCCCAGACCGCGGCGACGGGTATCAGCACCGCCTCGGTGGTCTCGCCGACCAGAACGCGCACGGTGACGAACATCCCGGGGCGCAGCACGCCGTCCGAGTCGGTGACGTCGATCTCCGCGACGGTGGTGAAGCTCTCCGCCTCGAGGAAGGGCGAGATGCGCGAGATCTCGGCTCGCACCGGCTCGTGAGACGGTTCCCGCGTCTCGATCTCGACCCGCTGGCCCTCGGCCACGACGGCGAGCAGCTCCTCCGGCAGGGTCACCTGCACGATGAGCTCGTCGAGGTCGCCGGCGACGAAGAAGACGCTCGCCGGGTCGACGAGCATGCCGACCTCCACCCGGCGCTCTCCCAGGCGGCCGGAGACCGGCGAGCGGACGACCGTTTTCTCCAGCGCCGAGCGGCGCTCGTCAGCGGTGGCTCGGGCCTGCTCGACGCGTGCCTCCGCCTCGTCGGCGCTGGCCTCGAGCGCGGCGAGCTGGGCCTCGAGGATCTCCAGGTCCTGGGCGCTGATGAGCTCTTCCTCCGCCAGCTTGCGACTGCGCTTCACCCGCGACTCCAACTCGAGGAGACGCGCCCGGGCGGCCGCGGCGGCGGCCTCGGTGAGACGGACATTGGCCTCGGCTTGCCGCAGCCGCTCGCGTGGTTCGTCCTCCTCCAGCCGGACCAGGGGCTGGCCGCGCTCGACCGCCTCGCCGCTGCGCACCAGAACCTCCGCGACCCGCGCCTCGATCTCGGGCCGGATGGCGATCTGGTTGCGGGCGCGGACGACGCCCGGAAGGACCTCCCGGACCGGTAGCGAGCCGTAACGGGCCTCCACGGCCTCGACGAGCGGCGGGGCCTGGGCCGGCGCCTCTCCGCCGGAGTCTGAGCGGCAGCCGAGCAGAGGCGTGGAGAAGGATATGACGACAGCGGCGAGAACCGCCTTCAGAGTTGAGTTGCTCATCGGGAGGTCGACCCGCCCTCGACGGACCGATCCGTTCACCATAGGCGAGTTTATCCTGCGCCCGGATGACACGATCGTGACCGCGACGTCACGATGTGCGTCGTGTCTTCGAGTACGCCCGGGGCGGTCGGTCGGATGCGCTCCGCCGCGGGCGTCCCGGTCGCGGCTACGGGCCGGACGGCTCGGTCGAGTCGGGCAGCACGAAGTCCGTCGGCGGCCGCGCCTCGAGGCACGACGTGTCGAGCCCCTCGAGCGTCCCGGCGTCGACGAAACGCCGCTGGATGTCGAGTGCGCAGGGTCCGCCGACACCGTGTCCGGCACCGGGGACGACCAGGTGCAGAGTGTCGCTGAGGTGCTCCGCGACGGCGTCGCCGCCCGCCGGCGGCGTCACCGGGTCGCGGGTGCCGGAGAAGATCAGCGTCGGGACGTCGCTCGCCACCGGCTCCCAGAACGACGGATCCAGCCGCGCGTACGGCCAGACCTCGCACACGTCCGCGTAGCCGCCGATGAGGTAGTCGCCGAGGAACGT
>CALJLC010000411.1 GCA_937982605.1 uncultured Gemmatimonadales bacterium
GCACGAACCCCGGCGAGGTGTGGGAGGAGGACGAGCTCTGGATCGAGCTCTCGTGGCGCATCGACCCCGACGGCTCGCTCGGCGTCCGGAAGTACTACGAGTCGCCGTACCGCCCCGGCGAGACGTGGCGGCAGCCCGACCTCGCGCGCTCGCTCGAGCGCATCCGTGACCAGCGCCGGGACGGCTTCTACCGCGGAGAGACCGCGCGTCTGATCGCCGAGGAGATGCGGCGCGGCGGCGGGATCATCACCGAGGAGGACCTCGACCGGTACCAGGCCCGGGAGCGTGCGCCGATCCACGGGACGTACCGGGGCTACGACATCGTCTCGATGCCCCCGCCCAGCTCGGGCGGCGTGGCGATCGTGACGATGCTCAACCTGCTCGAGGCGTACGATCTGCGGGCGATGGGGCACAACTCGGCGGAGTACGTGCACCACGTGGCCGAGGCGATGCGGCGCGCCTTTCGCGACCGGGCGCAGTACCTGGCCGACGCGGACTTCGCGGACGTGCCGGTGCACCGGCTCACCAGCAAGGAGCACGCGGCCTGGCTGCGTCGCGACCTCGATCCCGAGCGCGCTTCCCGCTCCCACCCCGCGGACGTGACGGAGCCGCCCGAGAGCCCTGAGACGACGCACTACTCGGTCGTCGACGCGGACGGCATGGCGGTCTCGGTGACGTACACGCTGGAATCCGGGTACGGCTCCGGTATCGTCGTGCCCGGCGCCGGATTCCTGCTCAACAACGAGATGGGCGATTTCAACGCGGGACCCGGGCTCACCAACGAGAACGGCCTCATCGGCACCGAGCCGAATCTGGCCCGTCCGCAGCAGCGGATGCTCTCGTCGATGTCGCCGAGCATCGTGGCCAGGGACGGAGCGCTGGTGGCCGTCGTCGGCACGCCGGGCGGTCGCACGATCATCAACACCACGCTTCAGCTGATCCTGAACCTGATCGACTTCGAGATGGACATTCAGTCCGCGGTCGACGCGCCGCGCTTCCACCACCAGTGGCTTCCGGACCGGATTCGGCTGGAGGGCGAGGGCTTCTCCCCGGAGGTCGTCCGGGCGCTGGAGGCGATCGGACACGAGGTGCAGCTGGGCGGGAGGCAGGGCTCCGCGAACTCGATCGGGATCGACCCGGTGACCGGCGAGCGCGTCGGAGCCCCCGATCCGCGCAGCGACGACTCCGGTGCCCGAGGGCGCTGAGCGGCGGAACGCAGTCGTCCGTCGGCGGTAGGCTGACTCCGACGCCCGCACGATCGAGAGCATCATGACCGTAAGCGCCCGAACCCCGTCCTTCGTCCTGACCGCGGCCTTCGTACTGGCCTCCGCGATCGCCTTCGGAGGCGAGCCCGCGTCCGCGCAGTCGACCGGCCCGACGCACGCCGGCTACGACCCGAACGCCCCCGTGGGCGCTCACGAGCACGAGGGCGAGATCGGCGCGAAGCTCATGGTCGTGGAGACTGCGCTGAAGTGTCAGTGCGGGTGCGGGCTCGACGTGCACTCGTGCCAGTTCCAGATGCAGTGCGGCGAGTCGCCCGTCTGGTCCCGGCGCATCCGGGAGTCGCTGGAGCGGGGCGAGTCCGTCGACGCCATCAAGGCGGGCTTCGTCGCGGATTTCGGCACGCAGGTGCTGATGCTGCCGCCGGCCGAGGGATTCAACCTCCTCGGCTACCTCCTGCCCGCGCTCGCCATCGTCTCGGCCGGCGTTCTGGTGGGCGTGATCGCCCGGGGGAACAGCACCCGCGCGACGCTCGCGCCGGTGCAGGAGCTCTCCGACGAGGAGGCCGAGCGGCTCCGCGCGGCGATGCGGAAGCTCGACGCCGAGGAAGGCCCGGACTGGTAGGGATCAGGCCGCTCCTCCGGGCCCGGCTCGCTCCGCCAGCACCGTCTCCGCGGCGTGGCGTCCCGAGAGGAGGGCGCCCTGGATCGATCCGAAGCGCGTGTAGTCCCCGCACACGACGAGACCGTCGTCACGCCGAGCGGGCGACTCCGGCGCCGCGAGGCTCCCGGCCGGGTGGCGGGGAAGGGCGTGGGGGATATGGTAGGTCCTGAGATGGCGCCATCCGTCGACCGTGCTCCCGAACCAGCCGCGGAGCTGCTCGACGGCGCCCTCGGCGAAGGCGTCGGGGTCGTCGGCGGCCGCGTCGACGCCGGACACCGACACCAGGTGCATCCCCTCCGGCGCGTAGCCGGGAGAGACGGCGCTCATCACCGCCACGTGATTCGCCGGTCCGGCCCCCTCACCGTCGAGGATCAGCATCGGCTCGTCCGTCGGCGGGCGACTCGCCCCGAAATACGCCGTCACCGTGCCCTTGAAGGCCGGCTCCGGGGCCCCGAGCAGATGTGAGGCGGCGGTTCCGTCGACCGCGACCACGACCGTGTCCGCCGCCACCGTGCGGCCGTCCGCGAGCGTCACGCCGTCGGGACGCACGGCATCGACCGGCGCCCCGAGCGTGACGCGCTCCTCGAGTGGTGCGGCGAGCAGCTCGGGGAGGCGCTGCATTCCCCCCGCCGGGACCACGGCGTCCCCGGCGGCGAAGCAGCGGAAGTAGTAGCGGAAGAGCGACGCCGACGTCTCGAGCGCCCGCTCCAGGAAGACCCCGCCGAGGAAGGGGCGGAAGAACCGGTCGATGAAGTCCTCGGAGAAGCCCACCGCGCGGAGCTCCTCGAGCGTGGAGCGCTCCGGCCCGGTCCAGCAGTCGGCAGACGGATTGGAGAGCAGGCCTCGTCGGAGCGACGCCACGCGAACCTTGTCTCCGAGGGAGCCGACACGAGCGCTGACCGATGCCAGGGCGTCCGACGGCTGGCGAAAGGGGTCCGCCAGCTTCTGGAGGCTCTCGCCGTTCCACACGAGGCTGCCCGGCCGGAAGGGTCTCGGATCGAGGCGCGGGAGGTCCACCTGGCCCTGGACCTCCTCGTAGGCGGTCAGCAGCACCTGGAAGCCCCGATCGAGACGGAAGCCGTCGAGCTCGTCGGTGCGGACCCGGCCGCCGACGTCGTCCGACGCGTCGACGACATGGACGTCGACGCCACGGCGCTCGAGGAGGCGGGCGCAGGACAGCCCGGACAGGCCGGCGCCCACCACGAGCGTTTCGACGCGATCGGGCAGGGGGGCGGAGTCGCTCATCGTCTCAGGATCCTCCGATCGTTCAAGGTATGTCCAAGGAAAATCGGCGGAGTGTTCGGCAGATGTTGAACAATCCTTCGACATCGTTTAGCTTGCGTTCAACTTTCAACCCCGAGCCCGGAGCTTGGTGCCATGCCTCTGTCCATCGCGGTCCTCTGTCAGATCCTGATTGCCCTGGGGATCTTCAACGTCTGGATCATTCGTCGAGACCGACCCACGCCCTATCGGCCCGAGGGCGCGCGGGACATCCAGGACGAGTTTCGCAGGTACGGCCTGCCGTCGTGGTCGTGGAAGGCGGTCGGCGTCACAAAGATCACCCTGGCGGTGCTCCTGCTGGTGGGCGTCTTCGTGCCCGTGGTGGCGCCGTTCGCGGCGGCGGGCATGGCGCTGCTCATGATCTCGGCGATCGGAGCGCACATCCGTGTCCGGGATCCCGCCGTCAAGTCGATGCCGGCGTTCGCGATGCTGGTGCTGAGCCTCGTCGTCGTCGCGTCGTACACCATCTGACGGTCCCCGGAGCACGCGTCTCGAAGGGTCCGACGATGTCCGCGGGCGTGCTGCACCTGGCCTCGACGGCCTTCATGGCCGGGGTGATCGTCTTCGTCCAGATCGTCCACTATCCGCTCATGGCCAGGGTCGGCCGCGACGGGTTCGTCGAGTACGAGCGGGCGCACACGGTTCGCACGGGCTGGGTCGTCGTCCCGCCGATGCTGACGGAGCTGGCGAGCGCCGTCTGGCTCGTGACGCTCGCGGAGCCCGGGGCGGAGGCCCGGTTGGCGTGGGCCGGCCTCGGGCTGCTGGCCGTCGTCTGGATCTCGACGGCAACACTGCAGGCGCCGGCCCACGGGCGGCTGGTCCACGGTTTCGAGGGCACGGTCCACGATCGACTCGTGCGGACCAACTGGATCCGTACCGTCGCATGGCTCGCGCGGTTGCCGATCGCGATCGCGCTCCTCGGGTGAGGCGGCCCCGCGCACGACGCCGGGGTGGGCGATGAAGCACGTCCTGGTGCTGGGCGATCAGCTCACCCGATCGGTCGGGCCGCTGGCGGAGGCGGATCCGTCCGAGACGACCGTGCTCATGATCGAGTCGCGGGCCCTGGCTTCTTCGATGCCTCATCACAAGCAGAAGCTCGTGCTGGTCTTCTCGGCGATGCGGCACTTCGCGGCCGAGCTCGAGGCGGACGGCTATACCGTCGACTACCGGAGGTCGGAGGATTTCGAAGCGGGGATCGCCGCCCATCTGGCGGAGACGGGCGCCGCCGAGCTCACCGTGATGCAGCCCACCGACCACGGGTACGAGGAGCGACTCCGCACCGCCGCCGAGGCCGCGGACGCGCGGCTGGACGTCGTTGCGAACGAGCTCTGGCTGACCGACGCCGAGGAGTTCGACTCCTGGGCGCGCGGGCGCAAGACGCTGCGACTCGAGTACTTCTACCGCGAGGCGCGGAAGCGCCGCGGCTGGCTGGTGGAGGACGGGGAGCCCGCGGGCGGGCAGTGGAACTTCGACGCGGACAACCGCGAGACGCCCGAGCCGGGTCACGTCTTTCCGGACGTTCCGCGCTTCGCGCCCGACGAGACCACCCGCGCGGTCATCGACGACGTCGAGTCCGGCTGGCCCGATCACTTCGGGTCGACCGA
>CALJLC010000412.1 GCA_937982605.1 uncultured Gemmatimonadales bacterium
TCGACCTCGACGAGTGGCTCGCCTACTGGCAGATCGCGCTGGAAGACGACGCGCGAGGGGAGAGCGAGGTCGAGGCGCTGACCGAGCGGCTCTTCTCCGTCTTCGACCTCGACGAGGACGGCATGATCGGTCCCGGGGAGTTCGCCGACTTCTACGGCATCTTCGGGCTGCCGGTGAGCCTGGCGGAGTCGGTCTTCGCCGAGCTCGACGCCGATGGGGACGGCCGGGTGGGGCGCGAGGAGATGAAGGCCGCCGGGCGGGCCTTCTTCCGGAGCGACGACCTCGCGGAACCGGGCAACCTCCTCTTCGGGCCGTTCGGAGCGTGAGGCTCACGTTCTGGGGGGCGGCCCGGACGGTCACGGGCTCGCAGCACCTCCTCGAGTTCGACGGGGGCCGTGTTCTCATGGACTGCGGCCTCTTCCAGGGCCGGCGGTCGGAGGCGCGGCGCTTCAACGCCGAGTTCTCGGCGGATCCCGCCTCGATCGACGCGGTGCTTCTCTCGCACGCCCACATCGACCACTCCGGGCTGCTGCCGAAGCTGTACCGCGACGGCTTCCGCGGGCGGGTCTACGCCACGCCGGCCACGCGGGATCTCTGCACGTCGATGCTCGCCGACAGCGCCTTCATCCAGGAGAAGGACGCGGACTGGGTCAATCGGCGGGAGAAGCGGCGAGGCGCCGACGCCATCGAGCCGCTCTACGACATGCGTGACGTCGAGGGGCTCATGGAGCACTTCGAGGACGTCGACTACGGCACGGCCTTCGACGTCCTGCCGGGGCTGCGCGCGGAGTATCGGGACGCGGGCCACATCCTCGGCTCGGCGACGATGGCGCTGGATGTCCGCGAAGGCGGTCGGAGCGTGACGCTCGGCTTCACGGGCGACGTGGGCCGGGCCGAGCGACCGATCCTGCGCGACCCACAGCCGATGCCCGACTGCGACTGGCTCATCTGCGAGTCGACGTACGGAGGGCGCACGCACGAGCCGCCGGATGCGGCGCGCGATCGACTGGCGAAGGTCGTGGCCGAGACCGCCGCGCGCGGCGGCAAGGTCATCATCCCGGCGTTCGCGGTCGGGCGCACGCAGGAGATCGTCTACCGGCTGGACCAGCTCACGACGGAAGGTCGACTGCCGTCGATCCCGGTGTACGTGGACAGCCCGCTGGCCGTGAACGTGACGGACATCTTCCGCCGACACCCCGAGTGCTACGACGAGGAGCTGCTCCAGTACATGAAGGAGAACGGCGAGCCGTTCGGCTTCGCCCGTCTCACCTACATCCGGGACGTCGAGGACTCCAAGAGGCTCAACGGCTCGCGGCTGCCGATGGTCATCATCTCGGCGTCGGGAATGGCCGAGGCCGGGCGGATCCTGCACCACCTGCGCAACAACATCTCGGATCCGAAGAACACGGTGATGATCGTGGGCTACTGCGCCCCGCACACCCTCGCCCGGCGCATCGTCGAGCGGGAGCCCGAGGTGCGCATCTTCGGCGAGCCGCACCGTCTGCGCGCGCACGTCGAGGTCATGAACTCCTACTCGGCGCACGCCGACGAGCCCGAGCTCGTGGACTTCGTGAGCCATCTCGACCCGGATCGTCTGAAGCGGATCTTCCTGGTCCACGGCGACCCCGATCGGCAGCTGAAGCTGCGCGACGCCTTCGAGGCGGCCGGGTACCCGGACGCCTACGGTCCCGAGCGCGGGGAGCGCTTCGAGCTGTAGGGCGGGGCGTCGGCACGGTTTCGAGAAGCCGCGCCCCATCGCCGCCGTGGTCGGGAGACGATCGTCCCGCACCGAGCGCTTGCGCAGGCTGACCATTCACATCATGATATATCTGATCATGAAGGGTATGCCGAGGAACAAGCGATGACCGACGTCGACTCACATCTGCCTCTGACAGCGCGCGAGTTCCACATCCTGCTCGCCCTGCGCACCGATCCGCTCAACGGCTACCAGGTCTCGCAGGTCGTCGAGGAGAACTCGTCGGGCCGGGTCCGGCTCAGCCCCGCCACGCAGTTCACCAACCTCCATCGACTCGTCGAGCGGGGGCTGGTGGCCGAGGCGACCGAGGACATGCCGGACCGCACCGACGGCCGTGGCCAGCGGTTCTGGGTCCTGACTCCGCTCGGTCGTCGCGTGCTGACCGCCGAGGCGCGACGACTCGAGGCCGACGCCCGGCTCGCGCTGGCCCTGGCGCCGGAAGACGGGTCGTGATCCGGCTCGCCTTCGCCACCCGGGTCTACCGAGCGGCGCTCCGCGTGCTGCCGCGGTGGTTCCGGAAGCGCTACGGGCAGGAGATGGTCGTGCAGTTCGACCGGGAGTGGCACGCACGGAACGCTCGCTCGGGCGTGCCGCGGGCACTCGGCTTCCTCCTGCGCGCGCTCGTCGACCTTCCGCGGGCGGCGCGAGAGGCACGCCGGCTGGGCAACAGCAGCCTGCCCCCGCGTCGCCGGGGCGTCTCCTGGCTCGACGACCTGGCCCAGGCGGCTCGTAGCCTCCGTCGGGCGCCCGGTTGGACGGCGACGGCGGTGTTGGTCCTCACCCTCGGTATCGGAGGCACGACGCTCGTCTTCAGCGTCCTGAACGCCGTCCTGCTCCGGCCCCTCCCCTACGAGGACCCGGACCGCCTCGTCTCGCTCTGGACCGTCAACACCGTCCAGGACCTCCCCGACGGGAGCTCCTGGGAGAACGCGCGCGACTGGCTGGAGCGCGGATCGAGCCTGGAGGAGATCGCCCTCGTCCTCAGGCCCGAGTTCACGGGGGCGACGGTTACGTCGTTCGGGGAGCCGGAGCGGATCCACGTGGGTCTGGTCAGCGCAGGGTTCTTCGAGCTGCTCGGCGTCCGTCCGGTCGCGGGCCGGTTCTTCGGTCCATCGGATCTCGACACCGACGCCCGCCTGGCCGTGATCGACGAGGGTCTCTGGCAGGATCGTTTCGCCCGCGATCCGGCCGCCCTCGGCTCGGCGCTCACGATCGACGGGCAGGAGGTCACGATCGTGGGCGTCGCCCCGCACGACCTGACGATCCCGCGCGCGGAGACCGCGGTCTGGCGGCTGCTCGACGTCCGTACGCCGGCCGATGCCGACCGCCGACACTGGGACGCCTACTGGGTCATCGGTCGGCTGGGCCCGGGGGTGGACGCGGCTCTCGCCCGGGAGGACCTCACGCGGGTGGCCGCGGAGCTCGAGCTCGTCCACCCCGAGACGAACCGCGACCGTGGCGTCTCCGTGACCCCCCTCCTCGACGAGGTCGTGGGTGCGGAGCTGCCCACGCTGCTCTGGACGCTCATGGCGTCGATGGTGCTCGTGCTACTCATCGGCGCCACGAACGTCGCACAGCTCCTGCTCAGCCGCGGGATCGACCGCCGGCGGGAGCTCGCGGTACGGGCGTCACTGGGCGCCACCCGCGCACGCATCGGTCGTCAGCTCGCCTTCGAGGGCGGGCTCCTCAGCGTGGCTTCGTGCGTCGCGGGCGTGCTCCTCGCGATCTTCGGGCTTCGCGCCTTCGAGGCGCTGGTGCCGCCGGGCGTGCACTACGATCTCTGGCTGGGACCCGCTCCGGAGCGAGCGTTCAGCCGCAACCGGTTTCATTACAACTGGCATTGGCATTGGGACTATGGCAACGGCGACATGGGCAATCAGGGCGTCCATGAGATGGACATGGCCCGCTGGGGACTCGGCGTAGGCCTGCCGCAGAAGATTCAATCGGCCGGCG
>CALJLC010000413.1 GCA_937982605.1 uncultured Gemmatimonadales bacterium
GGGCGGCGCGCGCGGCGGAGCGCAAGGCGGCGGCGCAGGCGGAGGTGGCGGCGCCGGCGTGGCGCGGGCCCGCGACGCTCATCGCCCTGGTGGTGTTCGCGTTCGTGTCGAGCACCCGAACCGGCCTCCCGGGAGCCGCGCCGGCGAACGCGCCGGACACGGCCTTCTCCTCGGCCCGTGCCATGTCCACGCTCGTCGACATCGCGCGGATGCCGCACCCACCGGGCTCCCCGGAGCACGCGCGGGTGCGGGGCATCCTCGTCGAGCAGCTCACGGCGCTCGGCTTCGAGCCGGAGATCCAGACCGCCACCAGCCTTCTGCCCCGGCGCCCGTCGCGGACGCCGGACGCCGCTGCGCGTCCGACCGACTTCGTCCGCGCCGCCACGGTACGGAACGTCGTCGCGCGGCGCGCGGGCGCGGACCCCACCGGCACGGTCCTCGTAACCGCCCACTACGACAGCCGCGAGATCGCCGTCGGAGCGGGTGACGACGGGACCGGCGTCGTGGCGATCCTGGAGGCGTTGCGCGCGCTCGACGCCACCGGCGAGCCGATGGCCAACGACCTCGTCGTCCTCTTCACGGACGCGGAGGAGCTGGGGCTGCTCGGCGCCCGCGCCTTTGTCGACGGGCATCGCTGGATGGACGACGTGGACATCGTCGTCTCGGTCGAGATGCGCGGGGGTGGCGGGCCGTCGATCATGTTCGAGACGAACGAGCGCCAGGGTCTGATGATCCGCACGATCTCCGGCTTCTCCCCGGGGCCGTACGCCAACTCGATGGCGTACGAGGTCTACCGCCGGATGCCGAACGACACGGACTTCACGCCGTTCCGCGAAGCCGGTATCCAGGGGCTGAACTTCGCCGCCATCGACAACGCCAACGTCTACCACCAGGCGTACGACGTGCCGGAGGAGGTCTCGGAAGCGACCGTCCAGCACCACGGGGAGAACACGCTGGACGCGCTGCGGGCTTTCGGCTCGATGGACCTGTCGGAGGTCAACGCACCGAACCGCGCCTACTTCACCGTGCCCGTGCTCGGCGTCCTCCACTATCGGGCGCCGCTGGTGCACGCCGTCTCCGCGCTGCTCGTCCTCCTCTTCGCGCTCCTCGTCGGGCTCGCGCGCCGAGGTGGAGCTCGCCCCGTCGGAATGGTCGGCGGGCTGCTGGTCGCGCTCGTGGCGGCCGGCGCGGCGTGGGCGGCCGTCGGCGCGCTGATGGGTCGGCTGACCGCCCTCCACGCGGAGGTCGGCGCCCTGCACGGGTCGCTCTTCCACTCGGAAGGGTGGTACGTGCTCGCCCTGGCGTGGGGCGCCCTCGCCCTGCTCACCGCCGTGGTGCCGCTCGCCCGCCGCTGGATCAGCCGGGACGAGCTGGCCGTGGGGGCGCTCGCCGTCCCCGCCGTGGCGGCCGTGGCCGTCGGCGTGGCGGCGCCGCTGGCGGCGATGAACCTCCAGTGGCCCGTGATCGCCGCCCTCGTGGCGTGCATCGCCCTCTCGGCTCTCGGCGATCGGGCGGGGGGCACGGTGGGGTGGCTCGCCTCGCTCCTCCTCGCCTTCCCCGTCTTCGTGATCTTCGTCCCGCTGGTCGAGCTCGTCTGGCTGGCCCTCACGTTGCGGCTCGCCGCCGTGCTCGGCGTGCTGCTGGTGGTCGGCCTGCTGCTGTGCATCCCGGCGCTGGGCGCGCTGCGGGCTCCCAACGCGTGGTGGGCACCGGCGGTCTCAGCCGGGCTGGCGGCGCTCTCGCTCGGTGTCGGCGCCTGGGTCGCGCGCCCCGACGCCGGCACGCCGATCCCGACCACGCTGGTCTGGGCGTACGAGCACGGAAGCGGCGAGGCGCTGTGGGCGACCGCCCCGACGAGCGACGTCGACGCCGTCGACGACGGGCGCCTCTGGGCCGAGGCCCGGGCCGGCGGCTCGTTCGAGGAGACGCGGGACCTCGCGGGCTTCGGTTACCCCTTCGGCGTCGTGCCCGTGCGACGTGCCCCCGTGGCCTCGGCGGAGCCGCCCGAGGTGCTCGTGACCCGGGATTCGCTGATGGGTGCCGAGCGTGCGGTGCGCCTCGCGGTCCGCTCGCGCATCGGCGCCGAGCGGCTCGGCTTCGTCCTCGAGGAGGGGACGACGCTGCGCGCGCTCAACGGCGTCCCGATCGCCGACGCGGACGCAGTGCGCATGGCCGACCACTGGGGCGCGCCGGAGGAGGCCGTGACGCTCGATCTCACCATGGCGGCCGACGCACCGATCGGCGTGCAGGTGCTCGAGCACCTGCTGCGGCCCGAGGAGCTCCTCGGCGACGGCGCCTTCGATCGCGCGCCCGAGATGGCGCCGAACGTGAACCGCATGAGCGACCGTGCCATGCTCCGCTATTCGGTGGCCGCCTTCGCGGATCCGCGATTCGGCATGCTGCGCCCGCCCGGAGTCGCGGACAGCACGGCGGTGGGCGGACCTTCCGCGGCCGGGCAAGCCGGCGCGGCGGCGGACACCTCCGGCGCGGCCACGGACACCCTCGCCGCCACCGACACCACCGGCGCCGCCACGGACACCGTCGGCCTCCCCGACACCACGGGCGCGGCCACGGATACCCTCGCCGTCGACAGCATGCGCGTCGCCACCGACACGCTGGGCGTCGCCGCGGACAGCGTCATGATCGACACCACCGCGGTCGCCGCGCCCGACACGGGCTCGGTGGCCCGACGACGCCCATGACCCCACCGCGTGTCCCCGCCCGGTCGGTCCCGACGGCGGCGCTGGGGCTCCTGCTCGCCACGGGATGCGCGGCTCCGGCGGACGCGCCCGGGCTGCCGGGCGAGGGGATGGCGCTCGAGGTCCCCGAGTGGAGCGGCCGCTTCTGGAAGGGGAACACGCACACACACACGACGAACAGCGACGGCGACTCGTCGCCCGAGTACGTCGCGCGCTGGTACCGGAACCACGGCTACGACTTCCTGGTGCTCTCGGATCACAACTTCTTCACTGACCCGGCGTCCCTCCGTCACCTGGTCGACTCGACCTTTCTGCTCATCCCGGGCGAAGAGGTCACGTCGGGCTTCGACGGCGCGTCGGTGCACGTGAACGGCCTCAACCTCCCGCGCCTGGTCGAGGCGCGCCGCGCCGAATCCCTCGTGGCCACGATCCAGGCCAACGTCGACGCCATCCGCGAGGTCGAAGGCGTCCCGCACATCAACCACCCCAACTTCGAGTGGTCCTTCGGCGCGGCCGAGCTTCGCCAGATCGAAGGAGACCGGCTGCTCGAGATCTGGAACGGCCACCCCACCGTGCACAACGCGGGCGGCGGCGGCTACCCCTCGCTCGAGGAGATCTGGGACATCCTGCTCACCGGCGGAAAGCGGATCTACGGCATCGCGGTCGACGACGCGCACCACTTCCAGGGCGAGTTCACCGCGGACCGCTCGAACCCCGGCCGGGGATGGATCGCGGTGCGGGCCCTGGCGCTCGAGCCGGCGTCGCTCATGGAGGCGCTCGAGGCGGGTCACTTCTACGCCTCCACCGGCGTGGCGCTCTCCGGCGTCGACGTGACGCCGGACCGCCTGACGGTGCACATCGACGAGGACCGGGACTTCCGCTACCGCACCGAGTTCATCGGGCCCGCGGGGCTGGTCCTGCACGAAACCGACGAGAACCCGGCCGTCTTCGATCTCTCGTCGTACTCGGCGGCGTACGCGCGCATGAGTCCCGACCTCCCCGGCTCGGTG
>CALJLC010000414.1 GCA_937982605.1 uncultured Gemmatimonadales bacterium
TCACCTTCGGCGCCACCTTCATCAACTACGCCGAGGACAAGGTCTCCGACGACCTCGGAGACGACCGCAACCTCTTCCAGGCGGGCAACCGCATCCGCTTCGACGCCACCTACGCCTTCCGCGCCGGAGCGGGGGTCTGGACCGTCTATGCGGCCGACCTCATGCGCGCCAACGGTGACCTGCGCATCGCCGTCGTCGACGACGCGGGGACCCTCGTGGGCGAGGACATGCTGGTGACCGCCAAGCAGAACCTGCTCCTCGGCGGGCTCATGGGCACGGTCGGGCTCGGCTCCGGCTTCGTCTTCCGCCCCCACGTGGAGTTCCGGAGCCAGAGCCGGGAAGAGGCCGACGGAAACGACGCCGGATCGGGCTGGATCCTGTCCGGTGGCGGGGACATCCCGCTCCGGATCTTCGGGTCGGAGTTCTTCCCGAAGGCCCGCGTGCACTACGGCTCGATCAAGGACGCGACCGGCGAGGGCGTGGGACTGCTCGCGCTGGAGTTCCAGGGGACGCTGCGCTTCACCTTCTGACGGTGCGCGCTGCGTACCCGACCCAGGCCATGGGCGTCCGACCGCCCCCGGTCGGGCGCCCGTCTTCTTGAGTCCACCCCTGCGACCCTCCCGCATGAGCTCGCTACGCAGAATCGCGGTCAACACCGGTGGCGGCGACGCCCCGGGCCTCAACGCCGTCATCCGCGCCGTCGTCCTGAGCGCCGAGGAGTACGGCTGGGAGGTCTTCGGCGTTCTCGACAGCTACGACGGGCTCTTCGAAGAGGACGGGGTGATCCGGCTCGACCGGAAGTCCGTGAGCGGCATCACGCACCTCGGCGGAACGATCCTCGGCACGACGAACCGCGGGAACCCGTCGAAGTGGCCGGTGAAGGCCGCGGACGGCACCGTCACCTACGAAGACCGCACCACCCGGGTGGTCGAGGAGTTCGAGCGACGGGGTATCGACGCGGTCATCGCCATCGGAGGCGACGGCTCTCTCACGATCGCGCAGCAGCTCGCCGAGAAGGGGCTCAAGGTCATCGGCGTCCCCAAGACGATCGACAACGACCTGGCGGCCACGCAGCTCACCTTCGGCTTCCACACCGCGGTCGAGACCGCCACGGAGGCGATCGGCAAGCTCCACTCGACCGCGGAGTCCCACGAGCGCGTCATGGTCGTCGAGCTCATGGGACGTACGGCGGGGTGGATCTCGCTCTTCGCCGGCGTGGCGGGTACGGCCGACGTCATTCTCATCCCGGAGATCCCGTACGACATCGAGCGCGTCTGCAAGAAGATCGAAGACCGCTACGCCAGCGGCCGGCAGTTCGCGATCGTCGTCGTCGCCGAGGGCGCGCATCCGCTCGGGAGCGAACCGCACTTCCACCAGACGAGCGGTGGCCAGAAGCGGCTCGGCGGGATCTCCCGCTTCGTCGCCGAAGAGATCCACGAGCGCACGGGCCGCGAGACGCGTGAGCTCGTCCTCGGCCACCTGCAGCGCGGTGGCAGCCCGAACGCCTACGACCGCCTCCTGGCGCTCCGCTTCGGCACGGCGGCCGTGCGCCTCCTGGCCGAAGGGCACTTCGGCACGATGGTGGCGCTGCACCCGCCTCGCGTGCACGCGGTCCCGCTCGCCGAAGCCGTCGCGGAGATCAAGACCGTCCCCCTCGATCCCGACGTCGTAGCCACCGCCCGCGCCCTGGGCGTCTGCCTCGGAGACTGACATGACCCGATCCGCCCGCCCGCCCCTCCTCGCCGCGCAGAGCACGGCCGTCGTGGTGCTGAGCGTCGTCCTCTCCGCGCTGACGCCCACCTCCGCGGGTGCGCAGTCGGTGGCCGACTGGGTGCCGCCCGCCGCGGCGGGGGAGACCTTCCCGCTCTCGATCCGCAGCATCATGCGGGGCGAGGCCAACGTCGGGCAGCCTCCCGCGCAGATCACCTGGAGCGACGACTCGGAGTGGGTCTACTTCCGCTGGCAGCCCGGGGGTCGGGCGTGGGACGAGGGACGCGCGCTCTACCGGGTCGGTGCCGACGGAGGCACGCCGGAGCGCCTGAGCGACGCGGCGGCGGTCGCGGCCGAGCCCCTTCTCGCCGACGGCGACGTCTCCCCGGACGGCCGCACCCGCGTCGTGTCGAGCCGGGGCGACCTCTACCTGATCGACCGACGCTCGCTCGCCGTGCGTCGCCTCACGCACACCGAGGACGGGGAGGGCTCCCCGCTCTTCTCCGACGACGGGGGCTCCGTCTTCTTCCAGCGAGGCGACGAGCTCTACCGGATCGAGATCGGCACCGGCGCCCTCACGCAGCTCACCCGGATCGCGGACGGTCCCGCCCCGATGGAGGACGAGGCCGAGGGTCACCGGGCCTTCCTGGAGGCGCAGCAGCTCGAGCTCTTCGAGCACATCCGGCGGGACAGCGCCGACGACGCCCGGGACGAGGCGCTCGACTCGCTCCGGGAGGCGGGCGAGCCGGCCACCGTATACCTCGAGCGGGGCGAGCGCGTGCAGGGGCTCGAGCCCACCGGCTCGGGCGCTTACGTGATGATCCGGGCGGTCACGAGCGCCACCGGGGCCCGCCAGACGATCGTCCCCGACTGGGTGACCGAGGACGGCTACACGCGTGACCTCAACGTGCGCACGAAGGTGGGCGATGCGCAGGGTCGGGCCCGAGTCGGGATCCTCACCACCGGCACCGGCGAAGTGTCGTGGGTGGACCCCGCGCCCGACGGCTACGAGAGCGAGGAGCCGGCGCGCGTCTTCAACGCCGGCTGGAACGACGCGGGCACCGTCGCCTTCGTCTTCGCGGTCTCGTTCGACGACAAGGACCGCTGGCTCTGGGCGGTCGAAGCGGCGTCCGGGGAGCGGACGCTCCTCGACCACCTGCACGACGACGCGTGGGTGGCCGGTCCGTGCTTCTCCCAGTGCGTCGGCTTCGTGCCCGGCACGGACCGCGTCTACTTCGTGAGCGAGGAGACCGGGTACGCGCATCTCTACGCCGTGGATGCCGACGGCACCGACCGCCGCGCGCTCACGTCCGGCGAGTGGGAGGTCCTCTCGGTCGACATGCCGGAGGACCGGTCGCGTTTCCTCCTTCGCACCAACGAGGGCTCACCCTTCGACGAGCACCTCTGGCGCATGGACTTCGACGGCTCGGACAAGGAGCGACTCACCGAGGGGAACGGCCGCTTCGTCGGAACGCTCTCTCCAGACGGAGACCGCCTCGCGATCGTCCACGACGTGTCCAACCGGCCGCCCGAGCTCTACCTGGCCGACGCCGACGCGGACGGGATGGAGGCCGTGACCACCACGCCGACGGACGAATGGTCGTCGTTCCCGTGGATCGAGCCCGAGATCGTGCACTTCGAGGCCGAGGACGGGACGATGGTTCCGGCCCGGATCTACCGCCCCTCGGACGTCGGCGCGACGTCCAACGGCGGAGGCGTGATCTTCGTACACGGTGCGGGTTACCTGCACAACGTGCACAACTACTGGTCGTCGTACTGGCGGGAGTACCAGTTCAACCACCTCCTGGCCGCCGCAGGCTACACCGTGCTCGACATCGACTACCGCGGCTCGGCCGGGTACGGCGCCGAGTGGCGCACCGGGATCTACCGGTGGATGGGAGGCAAGGACCTCTCCGACCAGGTCGATGGCGCACGGTACCTCGTGGCGTCCGAGGGCGTGGACGCACGCCGGATCGGCCTGTACGGGGGATCGTACGGCGGCTTCATCACGCTCATGGGGCTCTTCACCGCGGGCGACACCTTCAAGTCCGGCGCGGCGCTCCGCTCGGTCACGGACTGGGCGCACTACAACCACGGCTACACGAGCCGGATCCTCAACCTGCCGCACGAGGACGAGGAGGCGTACCGCCAGTCGTCGCCGATCTACTTCGCCGAGAACATGCGCCCCGACCAGCACCTGGTGATGCTGCACGGCATGGTCGACACCAACGTCCACTTCTCGGACGTGGTGCGGCTGGCGCAGCGCCTCATCGAGCTCGGCAAGGGGAACTGGGAGATGGCGGTCTACCCGGCCGAGAAC
>CALJLC010000415.1 GCA_937982605.1 uncultured Gemmatimonadales bacterium
CCGAGTCGGTGCCGCCGTCGGCGCATCCGATCCTGACCGAGCTCGGATTCCTCGACGCGATCCGGGCGGGCCGGTTCCACCCGAACCGCGGCAACACGGTGTGGTGGGCCGGCTCCGAACCCCGCGTCGAAGCGTTCCCGGAAGACCGGACCGGCCTCCACACCGACCGGGCGCGCCTGGAATCCGTGCTCCGCGGCGCCGCCGAGCGCTCCGGGGTGGAGGTGCGCGTCGGCGTCTCCGCCCGCGCGGCCCGGGAGACCGACGCCGGCTGGGTCGTCCGGGCCTCGAGACCGCAGACCGAGCAGACGATCCGGGCCGCGTGGGTCGTCGACGCGACCGGCCGGCACGGCTTCCTGGCGCGCGCGGAGGGGCGCGAGGCGGACCGGAGCACGACCACGCTGGCCATCGTCCGGCGCTGGAGGCGCCCCGGCGGGTGGCCGGACACCGCGGAGGGGCACACGCTCGTGGAGAGCTACGGAGAGGGGTGGGCGTGGTCCGTCCCGCTCTCGTCCGACGTGCGGTGCTTCACCGCGATGATCGACCAGCGACGCGTCGACTTCGGGGGTGACGACCTCGATACCGTGCTCGCTCGGGAGCTCGCGGCCACGCGTCATCTCGGAGGCCGGCTCGCCGGCGCGCGGCCCGACGGCGACGCGTGGGCGTGTCCGGCGTCGCTCTACACGGCCCGCCGCTTCGGCCGCCCCGGTCTCGTCCTGGCCGGGGACGCGGGCTCGTTCATCGACCCGCTCTCGTCGTACGGGGTGAAGAAGGCGCTCTCGTCCGGGTGGCTCGCCGGGATCGTGGTGCACACCTGCCTCACCGATCCCGCCATGGTCGACGCCGCCCTCGACTTCTTCCACGCCCGCGAGCGGTCGGTCTGGCGCAGTTCCCGGGCCGCTTCGGCCGGCTTCTTCGAAGAGGCCGCCGCGCACCACCGGAGCAGCTTCTGGACGGAGCGCGCGGAGGCGGCCCGGCGAGCGCCGGACGCCCCGGAAGCGCAGGGCGCGGTCGCGTCGCTCGACTTCGGAGACCCGCTCGAGCCCCCGGTCCCGGAGGGGGAGGTGCGGGCCGCGTTCGACCGGATCCGCTCGCGGGGGGTGCTCGACGCGCGGCCGGGCCGCACGCTGCGTCGGCTCGCGCGGCCGGGCATCGAGGGGAACCGGCTGGCCATGCGCGAGCACCTGGCGAGCGACCGGGTGCCCAGCGGGATGCGCTTCGTCCGGGGGGTGGACCTCACCACCCTCGTTGCGGTCGCACCCGAGCACGAGACGGTCCCGGACGGCTGGACCGGCTACAACGGGCTGGCGCCGCCCGTCCCGCTTCCGGACTATCTCACCGCGCTCGCCACCGCCTTCGCCGCCGGGCTGCTCGAGCACGACGACTCCGGCTCCTGAGGCCGGGGGGCCGACGGGACGGCCGCGTCGGGCCCGTCTCCGACCGCGCCCGGTTGCACGCGGACCGCCCCACCTCACACTGGCGGATCGCCTGACGGAACCACAGGATGTGTCGCATCGGAACTCCAACCCCCGCCTGAGCCGATGGCGTCCACCGCCCGCTTCCCCCTGCTCGCGTCGGGTACGGCCCTTCTCGGCGTCCTCCTCGCATGGAGCCCGCTCCCGCAGCAGCCTCCGCCGGGGCCGCCCGTCGACGACGGCTATCCGATCGCGAACCAGACGGTGATCGACCGCTGCTCGCGCTGCCACGCGGTCGACGAGCAGGGTCGGATGTCGCGGATCTCGTGGATGCGCAAGACGCCCGAGGGGTGGCAGACGTCCATCAGGCGCATGATGGCGCTGCACGGGGCACGCCTGAACCAGGCCGACGCCCGTGAGATCGTCCGCTACCTGGCCGACGAGCAGGGCCTCGCGCCCGAGGAGCTGCGGCCGGGGCTCTTCGAAGTCGAGCGGCGCGCCGCGGACCACGACTGGGACGGCGATTCGGACGTCGAGTTCACCTGCATCCAGTGCCACTCGATGGGCCGCGTGATGACGCAGCGCCGTACCGAGGAGGAGTGGAGCCTGCTGCTGACGACGCACCGGGCGCTCTATCCGCTCGTCGACTTCCAGGCGTTCCGCTACGGCGGCCCCGCTTCCGAGCAGGACGACCCCCGCCACCCGATGCAGCGCGCGATCACGCATCTGGCCGAGGTCTACCCGCTGGAGACCGCCGAGTGGTCGGCGTGGTCGGCCACGAAGCGGGCACCGCGTCTGGCCGGCTCGTGGACGCTTTCCGGGTACGAGGTCGGTCGCGGGCCGATCTACGGCACGATGACGGTCTCCCCCGACCCGACCGATCCGGCCTCCTTCACGACCACCACGAGCTACGTCTACGCGGAAACCGGCCAGCGGGTCGAGCGCGCCGGTCAGGTGACCGTCTACACCGGCTACCAGTGGCGCGGCCGCTCGAACGCGGGCGGGCCGGACGAGCTGCGCGAGGTGATGTTCGTCGAGCGCAATCAGCGCCGGATGACCGGACGCTGGTTCCGCGGGGACTACGACGAGATCGGGCCGGACGTGACGCTGCGGCGCGTCAGCGGTGGCGTGGCGCTCAGCGGCGTGCATCCGCGCGCGGTGGAGCGCGGCTCGAGCGTCGACGTGACCGTCTACGGCACCGGTCTGACCCCCTCGACGGAGCTCGACTTCGGGGCGGGCGTCGGTGTGGCATCGGCTCGCGTCGACGGCGGCGCGCTCCGGCTCCGCCTCGCCGTCGACGCGGACGCGGACCTCGGGGCCCGCGATCTCTTCGCCGACGGGGTCCTGCTGGAGGGCGCGGTGGTCCTGCACGACGGCGTCGACCGCCTCACCGTGACGCCGCAGACCGGCATGGCCCGCACGGGCGGCGCGCGGTTCCCGAAGGGCTATCAGGCCTTCGACGCCATCGGCTGGGACGACGGGCCGGACGGCCGGCCCGGTACCGACGACGACCTCCGCCTCGGCCGCGTCGACGTCACCTGGCACCTGGAGGAGTACGCGGCCACGTACGGAGACGACGACATCGACTTCGTGGGCACGATCCTGCCCGACGGGACCTTCGATCCGGCGGCCGACGGCCCGAACCCGGAGCGCTCCGGGAACCGGAACAACATCGGCGACGTCTGGGTCGTGGCCACGCACCAGAACGGCGGCGAGAAGCTGACCGCCCGCTCGCACCTGGTCGTCGCGCCCCCGCTCTACATGCGCTGGGAGCCGTGGGCGCCGATCGACGACGGGCGACCCGTGGGAGACGACCGATGACGCCGCCCGCCACCGCCGCGGCCGCCTCCGTAGCGGTGGCCGAGGAGCTCCTGGCCCTCCGGGACTTCCAGCCCTTCGAGGCGTACGGGACCCGATTCCTGTACATGGTGCCGTCCGCCGGGATCTTCCGCATGGACGAGGTGGGGTGCGCGGTGCTCGACGCGCTCGCCGACGGACCCCGGCGGGCCGACGAGCTCCTGGCTGCGCTCGGGGCCCGCTTCGGCACCGAGCGGGTGAGCGAGACGATCGAGGAGCTCACGGAGATCCGAGCGGTGGGCGGCCCGGACGCACCGAAGGACGAGGCCCCGAACGATCTGCCCCCCGCCGACTTCCCGCTCAACACGCTGGTCGTCAACGTCACGAACAAGTGCAATCTGGCGTGCACCTACTGCTACGAGTACGGCGAGGACAAGATCGTCGACACGCAGTACGGCAAGCAGCCGAAGTTCATGAGCGAGGAGACGGCCGAGGAGAGCATCGACTTCCTCCTGGCGCAGTCCGGAAGCCAGCCGAGCGCGCATTGCACCTTCTTCGGCGGGGAGACGCTCCTGAACTTCCCGCTGCTGCAGAAGACGGTGGCGTACGCGAGACGCCGCGCGGCCGAGGAGGGCAAACGGATCACGTTCAGCCTCACCACGAACGCGACGCTGCTCAAACCGGAGATCATCCGCTGGCTCGCCGACAACGACATCGGTGTCACGGTCTCCATCGACGGCCCGAAGCCCGTGCAGGACGGGCTTCGGGTCTTTCACAACGGGCGGGGCACCTACGACGTGGTGCTGCCGAAGATCCGGGAGCTGATCGAGACGCACCGCTCCCGCCCCATCGGCGCCCGCGTGACGCTCACGCAGAAGCACCTGAACGTTCTCGAGATCTACCGGCACCTCACCGAGGAGATCGGCTTCTTCGAGGTGGGGCTGGCTCCCGTCACGACGCAGGATCACCGGGACTACGCCATCACCCCGGAGTCGAAGGACTCGATGCTCGAGCAGTTCGAGGTGCTGGCCCGCGAGTGGCTCGACCACGCGCTTCGCGACGAGCACCACGGCTTCACGAACGTGACCGACACGATCGAGGAGATCCACAAGGGCGTGAGCAAGGCGTACGGCTGCGGCGCGGGTCTCGGGCTCCTCGGCGTGGCCACCGACGGCGAGGTGGCGCTCTGCCACCGCTTCGCCGGCTCCGAGGAGCACACGATCGGCTCGGTCTCGGGTGGCATCGACCGGGAGAAGCAGGAGAAGTTCCTGGTCGACCACCACATCGCCGAGAAGACCGACTGCCACCGCTGCTGGGCGCGGCCGATCTGCTCGGGCGGCTGCTACCACGAGGCGCACGTCCAGTACGGCGACTCGTCGCACGCGAACCTGCACTACTGCACCTGGGTCCGGAGCTGGACCCACACCTGCCTGGAGATCTACGGCGCCCTGGCGGAGAAGAACCCGAAGTTCCTGGAGCGATTCGACGCATGAAACACCTGAAACCGATCAATCAGAAAGCGGCGCGCATCGAGGCCTGGGTCGAGCACGAGCGCGCGAAGGCCGCGGGTGCCGGCGACGCCGACGAGATGGACGTCGTCGGGTTGCGGACACCGCCGCACGAAGAGGAGGGGCCGCACTATCCGCTCGGCTGCTCGCTGCAGTTCTCGCCCGGGTGGGAGGTGGACAACCGCGGAGGAACCGCCGGGCTCTGCCAGCCGATCGAGCGTGACATCTTCGACTGCCACATCTCCTGCTTCTGGCCGGCGCACGTGCCCGATCAGCTCAACCACGCGCCGGACTGGACCGGGAAGTGCGCGTCGGCCCAGAAGGACTGGCGCAAGCTCGACCTGATCTTCCCCTAGGCCGACTCGAACGGACCTCTCCCCCGGCTCTCATGCGCACCACTCGACCCCGGCGGTTCCGCACGACCGCGCTCGGCCACGCCACGCTCGCCCCGGCCGCGCTCGGTCTGGCCACGATCCTCTCGGCGGCGCCCGGCGCCTCCGCACAGACCGCCACGTGGTACATCTCGACGTACACCGACCAGATGCTCGTCTGGGACGAAGCGTCGGAGCAGGTGATCGACCGGATCACGATGAACCGGATCATCCCCAACGACGTGACGCTCAACGAGGCGAAGACCCGACTCTACGTCGAGGACGCGTCGTGGGAGTACGTGCAGATCGTCGACATCGCGCGTCGCGAGGTCATCGACGAGTTCACGCTCTCCGAGGGCGACAGCAAGTTCCGGATCAGCGGCTTCGCGCCCCACCCCGACGACCGGCGCGCGATCGTCTTCGGCAACCGCACGACGAAGCTCGAGGATCGCTACGCGGTCGACGGCCCCTTCATCCTCGCGTACGACATGGTGGCCAAGCGCGTCACGGACACGATCCCGTGGCCGGACGGAGAGGAGCGGGACAACGTCGGCTTCCGCTATTCGCCGGACGGAGAGACGCTCTACTTCTACACGAACGACATCATCGCCGTCGACGCGGAGACGTACGAGGAGGTCGACCGGTGGGAGATCTCCCAGCCGCTCGAGCCCGGCCTCGGACGCCCGAGCTTCAGCCCGGAGTCGCAGACGTACGACGAGGCGGGCGTGGCGACGAGCCTCTTCAGGGTGCGCGACCCGGTGCACAACCGGACGCTCCTCGGCATCGCGAAGGTCCGCCTCTCGGAGCAGGAAGTGGACTTCTTCACCGTCGGGCCGTCCGAGCCGATCCGCGGATTCGCGCTCGCACCCGACCGCCGCAAGGCGTACGCCCTCTACCAGACGATCGGCGAGTACGAGTTCTGGGAGTTCGACCTCGTGGAGGAGACGCTCTCCCGACGCGTTCCCTTCGCGGGCCGCCCGCGGATGGGGCTCGACGTGAGCGCCGACGGCACCAAGCTGTACGTCCACGTGGCCGGCAACACGATCGACGTCTACGACGCCGCTACGTTCAGCCTTCTTCGCACCGTCGAGTTCTACGAGGACATTACGCGCGGCAACTTCGCGATCATCCCCGAGAACGAGTATCTTCCGCGACCTCCTGCTTCGGTCGCGGGAGGCGATCGTCGGGGCGGCACCCGGGGTACCCGGACGCATGAAGCTGGTCGACGAGCACTTCCGGCGCGCGCTCGCGCACGTCCGTCCCTACGCGGGCGCCCTCGTCCCCGTCGTGGGTGTCTCCCTGCTCTCGACGGGGCTGTCGCTGGTGCTGCCGTACCTGCCCAAGCTCCTCATCGACCGGGCGATCCTGCCCGGCGACTTCGGCATGCTCCTGCGCGTGATCGCCCTCTTCGTGGCGATCCCGCTCGTCTCGTTCGGGCTCAACGTCTTCAGCGGGATGCGCTACACGAAGGTCTCGGCGGACATCCTCTTCGACATGCGGCTCGAGCTGTACCGCCATCTACAGCGGCTGTCGCCGCGTTTCTACGCGCGCACGCCGCTCGGCGACGTCGTCTCGCGCATCAACGGCGACATCGGAGAGATCCAGCGGGTCGTCTCCGAGGCGGCGCTCGCGTGGTTCGGACAGGTCATCGCGCTCGTCGGGACGGTCGTCATGCTCGTGGTGCTCGACTGGCGGCTCTTCCTCGTCGAGCTGGCGGTCATGCCGCCCGCGCTCTGGGCGCTGCTGCGCTACCGGGCCCAGCTCGAGGCGCGGGTCACCGTGCTCCGTGAGCGCAGCGCCGAGATCGGCTCCTTCCTCATCGAGACGCTGCAGGGGATGCGCGCCGTCGTCGGCTCGAACGCCCAGAGTCGAGAGGTCGGGCGCTTTCGGACGCGCAACGACGCCTTCGTCGAAGCGCTGCTCTCGATGCGGCTCTTCACCTACCTGGCCGGCGGGCTCCCCGGTCTGCTCCTCACCACCGGAGCAGCCGTCGTCTTCGCGTACGGAGGATGGCGGGTGATCGAGGGGTTCCTGACGCTCGGGACGCTCGTCGCCTTCATGGCGTACCAGGCCCGGCTCATGGGGCCGGTCCAGGGGCTCATGGGGATCTACACCAACCTCGCGACCGCGCGTGCTTCCCTCGTGCGGGTGCACGAGGTGCTCGACACCCCGCCCGACGTCGTGGAGCCCGCCGAGCCGGTCGCCCTGCCGGAGCCGCGCGGGGCGGTCCGCCTCGAGGACCTCCGCTTCGGATTCGGCCGCGGCGACGTCGGCCTGCACGGCATCGACCTGGATGTCCCGGCCGGCCAGATCGTGGCGATCGTGGGCGAGAGCGGCAGCGGGAAGTCCACGCTCGCGGACCTCTTCTCGCGTCACCTCGACCCGGACGAAGGCAGGGTCCTCCTGGACGGCCAGGACCTGCGCACGCTCTCGCTGGAAGACGTGCGGCGGGCCGTTGCCGTCGTCGAGCAGGATCCGTTCATCTTCCACGCCTCGGTGGCGGACAACGTGCGCTACGCCCGGCCGGACGCGACCGACGCCGAGGTTCGGGAAGCGATCGAGGCCGCCGGGCTCGGGCGTCTCGTGGCCTCGATGCCGGACGGGGCCGCGACCGTCGTGGGCGAGCGCGGCAAGCAGCTCTCGGCGGGAGAGCGACAGCGACTCGCCATCGCGCGGGCGTTCCTGGCCGATCCGGCCGTGCTCGTCATGGACGAGGCGACCGGGGCGCTCGACCCGTCGTCGGAGGCGGCGGTGCTGGACGGCTATGCCCGGGTCATGAAGGGGCGCACCACGATCCTCATCACGCACCGCCTCGACCTGGCACGGCAGGCCGAGCGGGTGGTGGTGCTCGAGGGGGGGCGGATCGTCGAGGACGACCGGCCCGACGCGCTCGAGCGCGACGGTCGTGCCTTCCGCGAGCTCTTCCTCGACGTGCTGCGCGGTTGAGCAGGGTCGGCGTCGGATCCGGGCGTCGCGCGCGGAGCGCGGTGTCGGTCGCCGTGGTCGACAGCGGAGCGCACGCGCCGCATCCGCACCTTCCGCGCGTGGCGGGTGGGGTCACGCTCGCACCGAACGGGGGCGTCTCCGACGACTGGACCGACCGGCTCGGCCACGGCACCGCCGCCGCCGCGGCCGTCCACGAGAAGGCGCCGGAAGCAGAGATCTGGGCCGTGAAGGTCTTCGAGCGCGAGCTCGCCACCGACGTGCCCACGCTCGTGCGGGCGATCGACTGGGCGACGGAGCGCGGGATCCGGCTCGTCAATCTGAGCCTCGGGACCCGCAACAAGCTCCGCGAGCCCGAGCTGGCGCCGGCGATCGAGCGTGCCGTGGCGGGCGGCACGATCATCGTCTCCGCGCACGAGCACGAGGACCGGCTCTGGTATCCGGGGTCGATGCCGGGCGTCGTCGGCGTCGTAGCGGACCCGCAACAGCCGCGCGAGGGCGTGCGAGTGACCGAGCTGCCCCGGGGCGCGGCGCTGATCGCGTCACCCTTCCCTCGCCCCATTCCCGGGGTCCCTCGCGAGCGCAACATGCACGGGATCAGCTTCGCGGTGGCCAACGCCACGGGCGTCCTCGCGCGGCTCCTCGCCGACCGGCCGGAGATCCGCACGGCGGACGAGGCGATCACGGCCCTGCGAGGCTGAGCGCGCACCGCGGCGGGCCCCGACGGCGGAGTGGGGCGCCTCCGATTGACGGGGGGGCGCCGGACGTCGCAAGCTGACCCGCCGTCCTCCCCAGCCGAGACGCGAATGGACCCTGCCGAGATCCGGCGCGACGTGCGCCGCCGCGACTTCCTGCGCTGGCTCGCGGCGAGCCCGCTGCTCGCTTCGTCCGGGGGCCTGGCAGGCCTCGAGCCGGTCATCGCCCAGGAGGCTCCCCGGCGCGTCTTCGACGAGCTCGTCTCGAGCGCGAGCGAGGCACTCGACGTCTTCGACCTGCAGCGCGTGGCCCAGGCGAGGGTGCCCACCGCCCACTACGGATACATCATGACCGGGGTGGACGGCGAGGAGACCTACGCCAACAACCGCGCGGCGCTCGAGCGGATCTGGCTGCGCGCCCGCCGCATGGTCGACGTCTCGACGCTGGACACCTCCGTGGAGCTCCTCGGCCGGTCGTGGCCGACGCCGCTGGTCATCGCACCGTGCGGAAGCCAACGCGCCTTCCACGCCGAAGGCGAGCTGGCGGTGGCGCGGGCCGCCGCGGCACGCACCCATCTGCAGGCGCTGTCTACGGTGACGTCGACGGCGGTCGAGGAGGTGAACGAAGCGCGCGGCGAGCCGGTCTGGTACCAGCTCTACGTCTCGCCGATCGGGCCCCGGAGCTGGGAGGGGACGGTGGCGCTCGTGGAGCGGACGCGACGGGCCGGTTGCCCGGTCCTCGTGCTCACCGTCGACCTGCAGGGCGGCAGCAACCGGCTCACCGTGGCACGCTACGAGCGGATCGACGACCGCAACTGCGCGAGCTGCCACCGGAGCGGAGGCCGGGCCGACCCGGTCAAGCCGATGCTGCGGGGGCTCCCGGACGGCCCCCCCGATCCCGACGCCGGGCGTGCCATGACGTGGGACTACGTGGGCAAGCTGCGGGACGTCACGGACCAGCGCATCCTCGTGAAGGGCATCGTCACCCGCGAGGACGCGGAGCTGGCGCTGCGGGCCGGAGTCGACGGGCTCTGGGTCTCGAACCACGGCGGCCGCGCCGAGGGGTCCGGGCGCGCCACCATCGACGCGCTGCCGGAGGTGGCCGAGGCGGTCGGTGGCCGCGTGCCGATCATCGTGGACAGCGGCTTCCGCCGGGGAAGCGACCTGGTGAAGGGCCTCGCCCGCGGCGCGACGGCGGTCGCGGTGGGCCGGCCCTACCTGTGGGGACTGGGCGCGTTCGGTCAGGAGGGCGTGGAGCGGGCGCTGGAGATCCTCACGCGGGAGCTGGAGATCACGATGCGCGCCATCGGTGCTCCGTCCGTCCGCTCGCTCGGTCCCCACTCGATCGGCGTGGGATGAGGCTCCGGAGCGCTCCGGCGCGGCGATTGCGGATCGGCCTCGCCGCGGCCGCGGTCTCGGTGGGGACCGCCCTGCCGATGCCGACCGATGCGGGAGCCCAGACCGGAGTCGACCCCCGCCTCGTCGAGGCGATCGACTGGTACACGGGCGTCGCGGGTCGGGTGGACGACGCGCGCGCCGCCCGTTTCCTGGACGAGGCCGTTCAGGCGGGGGGCCCGCTCGCGGTCATGTGGCTGGCGCGGGTCCATTCGCGCGGCCGCATGGGCTTCGAGCACGACGAGGCCGCGGCCCGGAGGATCGCCTCGGGTGTCTTCGCGGACGTCCGGCGTCTGGCCGCCTCCGGAAGCACGGAGGCCGCCTTCCTCATGGGCACGGCGTATGACGAGGGGCTCGGCGTGGCGCCCGACCCGCTGGAGGCGCTGCGCTGGTACCGCGTGGCCGCGCACGCGGGCCACGTCCTGGCGGCCCACAACGTGGGCAACGTCCATCGGGACGGCCGGGGTGTGCCCGCCGACCCCGCGCTCGCCGTCGTCTGGTGGCTGCGCGCGGCGCACGCCGGAGACGTGATCCCCGCGCTGCGGCTCGGTGAAGCGTACGAGGCCGGGCGCGGAGTCGTGGCGGACCCCGCCCGGGCGCGCCGGTGGTACGGCCGGGCGGCGGCGGCCGGCAACGGCGAAGCCGCCGCCGCGCTCGAGCGGCTCTCGTCGGGCTGACGAGAGGGCCTGCACGGACGCTCGATCGAGCGTCGTCAGGCCGGGGTGCCGCCCTTGCCCTTGCCGCGGCCCGACCAGACGACGAGCGCGGTACACCCAAGCAGCAGGAGGACGACGAAGACGGACGCGGGGTCGGTGGGAAGATCCGCCACGACCTCGCGGAAGGTGAGCCCGCCGTCGACCGACTGAGCGGCCGCGACGAGAGAGACGAGGGTCAACATGGAAGTCGACGCTCCGTTCGATGCGTGAAAAGGGGCACGTCCGCCCGACGGGCGGAACGATCCGTGTCCGGTTGCCGGCGTGGAGCCGGACGTCACGCCCGCGGAGGTGCGTTCGCCGGTGACCCGGAGAGGCCGAGGAGCCCGACGGACGGATCCGTCGGGAGCATGGAGCGGCCCGACGACGCGTCGGGCATCGAAGGTCCCGGTGCGCCGACGGGCCGCGGTACCGGGCGCCGTGGCCCGTCCGGGCCGCCGGAGCGGTCACGGACGTCGGCGTCGTAGCCCGGCGGTACCCCGATCGCGAAGGGGGTGGCTTCGACGTGGCCGGCGCCGAGCGGCGTCCATGCGTCGTGGGCGCCGGTGCCGGACGACGCGGCCCCCACCGCTCCCCACAGGAGCAGGAGCGCCCAGAGAGCCGGGCCGAGGAGCCGCACGCGCATCGTCGTTCCCACGTCGAGCGCCCCGGACCCGAGCCGACGGCCGGGGTCACGGGGCGACGCGTTCAATCTAGCGGGGCGGTGTGGCGCCAGGGAGTGGGCGCTTCGACCGCCGGGCTCCTAGCGCTCCATCGCCTCCAGCATGCGCAGCGCGTTCGCCCGCCACCCGTCTTCCATCGCGTACTCCTCGAGGAAGCGGGTCAGGTACCGGTGGGAGGCCTCGTTGTCTCCGCGCTCGTACGCCGCGGTGCCCGCGTGGTAGAGGGCCATGTAGTGGTTCGGCCAGTACTCCACGACGAGCTCCATGAGCGGTCCCGCCGCGAGGTCGTCACCGGCATCGGCCACCGGATGGCCCGCGGCGAAGACCACGCCGGCGCCGGCGAAGCGGCGATCCCGGGGGAGACGCTCGATCGCGGCACGGGCCCGATCGATGCGCCCGGCCAGGGCGTAGCAGGCCGCCTCGTTCATCGTGCCCTCTTCGGTGGCCGGCGGCGGATTCCACGACAGACGCGTCTCGACCTCGACGGCGTTGCAGTAGGGCCGCACCGCGGCGAACCAGGCGTCCGCGTCGCTCACGCCCACCGGCTGCACCGGGTCGACGAGGACGGCGGCCGGGTCGTGGGCACCGAGTCGGATGTCGTCCAGGAACATCGACGCGACGCCGAGAAGGGTGAAGGCGAGCACGGCGAACATCAGCAGAGACTCGGGCTTCGTGCGCATTTTCTTCCTCCCGTCGGAACCGTGTGCTCT
>CALJLC010000416.1 GCA_937982605.1 uncultured Gemmatimonadales bacterium
TAGAGCGCGAGGTCCTCCAGGGAGGGGACGACCGCGGCGTACTCGACGTACAGCTCGTCCGGCACCCCGAGGTCTTCAGGCAGGTCCGTGCCCGGCGCCGTGCCCCCGACGACGACCAGGCGGTCCGCATCCGGAAACGGCAGGGGCTGCAGCAGGACCGCGTCGACGACGCTGAAGATCGTCGCGTTGGCACCGATCGCCAGCGCCAGCGTCACCACGCAGACGCCCGCGAACCCCCGCGCCCGAGCCAGCGATCGCGCCGCCTGCCTCAGGTCCCTCGCCCACCCCTCGATCGCGCTTCCCATGTCCCCCCTCCTGGTTCCGATCCCCCCGTGGGGGGTGAAGTACGGCTGTTGCCGTGCCGCCCGGCGGCGACGGTGCTCGACGCGTTGACGCAGCAGGGCCCAGCCCATGTCGAGCGCACCGACGACGGTCACGGCCGTCGCCACGGCTCGTCCGTACCGCCGTGCCCGGCGCGCCTGCAGCTCGTTGAGGTCGCCGATCGCATCCTCGGCCCTGCCCGGAGCCGCCACGAGGCGGAGCAGCCAGGCGATCCATCGGGGGATCGTCACAGGGCGCCTCCGAGCGCGTCCTCCAGCCCCGCGGCCAGGGACCGTACGGCGTGCGTCGTGACCCGCACGGCTTCGATGCCCTCCGGCAGGACGGTGACGAGGCGGCGCGGCTTGCCCCCCCGCTCCGGACGGGGATCGCCCAGGCGCGTGGACACGAGCCCCTTCGCCTCGAGCCGCTGCAGCGTCGTGTGGACGTTCGCCGTGCGCACCCGACGACCCGTCCGGGCCTCGATCCGATCCACGATCGAGACCGTGTACGCCTCGTCCGGCCCGAGCCCGAGGGCGGCGAGCATGACGAGCAGCTCGAACTCTCCGAGGGAGTGACGGCCCATGTCCGACCTCATTTAAGTCAGTTTGTGAGTATATCGACCGGGGGAGGTCCCGGACAGGGGTACGGCGGAGGGCAATCGCGGCGCGACGGCGCCGAGGGGGGCGAGAACGGAAACCCTACGCGGAAGGCCCGCACCACCGACCGGAGGAGTCAGCGGGACGGGCCTTTCCGGGTCATGGGCGCTGAGGGACTCGAACCCCCGACCCCCTGCTTGTAAGGCAGGTGCTCTAACCAAGCTGAGCTAAGCGCCCCAGCGCGAAGCGTAACATAGTCGGCGCATCCGCACGCTGGTATGCGGCCAGCGACGTGGCGCTCCGTCCGCGCGCCCCGGTGACTCCGGCCCGGCTTCCTACTAGCATGGTAGGTGTATAGTACAATCATCTGCGCGGCAGAGCATCTCCGAGCCGGGGTACGCATCGGGCCTCCGGCCGGAGGTTGGAGCCTCGAGACCGAGAGGAACGATGACCCGACGTGCCACGGCAGTGGCGTGGAGTGGCGGAAAGGACGCGGCGTGGGCTCTGAAGCGATGTCTCGAGGCCGGCGGTGCGGTGGACGGACTCCTGGTCGTGGTGGACGGGGCGACCGCTCGCAGCACGCTGAACGGGGTCCCGGTGAGCGTGCTCGAGAGGCAGGCACGCGCGTTGGGGCTGAAGAGCTGGTTCACGGTTCTACCCGACCCGTGCAGTGATATCGACTACCGGAGAGCGATGAGGGCCCTGACCGATCGCGTGAAAGCGGAAGGCATTCGGTCGATCGTCTTCGGCGACGTCAGCCTGCCCGGCATCCGTGAGTACCGTCACGCGCGGATGCGAGGCACCGGGCTTCGCCCAGAGTTCCCGTTGTGGGGCGCAGACTCGCATCAACTGGCCTCGGAGATGATCTCCGGAGGTCTGCGCGCCCGGATCTCGTCGTGCCCCATGAACCCGTCCCTGGTCGGGCGCGAGTTCGATCGAGCCTTCCTTCGGCTGGTCGGGCCGACCGTCGACCCCCTCGGCGAGCGGGGGGAATTCCATACGGTCGTCTACGATGCTCCGATGTTCCGGACCGCGATCGAGCCGTCGAGGTTGTCGTGGCTCCCAAACGGAGTGGACGCGGCCGGCGGTGAACAGTGATCCGCCGCGACGAGCCAGGTGTGGGGCTTCTCCACCTGTGGTGTCCCGATCCGACAGAGGACCTGCTGGTCTCACTGCTTACCGAGCTGTTCCGCGAGCATTGGCGGGAGGTCACGTTCGGCCCCCTCATCCACGGCATCGCCTGGGAGTGCCAGGCCACGGAACCGCCTCGAATCCACTTCTTCGATGGCTATCTCACGGTGGAATGGGGGGCGTCGCATTTTCACCTCTGCATCGGCGAACATCATGGGGACCCGACCAGCCCGACGCCCGAAGATCTCAGGACGTGGAGACGGGCCGCGCGGGCCGAGTTCTTCCGCCGCATCAACCGCGATGCCACCCCGGATACGTGGGGCTTCAGGCTGTTCAATGGTCACGACGAGCAGATGATCACCTGCCTCTTCCCGAACCCCTTCGTCACTCACGACCATCAGTTCCGATCCTCGCCGGACTGGTCGAAGCTCCGGTTGTGGGACGAGCTCCGCGCTCGATACCTGGGGCTGCCTTCCGATCCGTTCGATCGTACCGGCCGGCGGATGGTCTACCCGTAGCGGGTCGGACCGGGTGGTGGCTCCATCACCGCGCCCCGGTGACTTCGGCCTGGCTTCGTACTAGCATGGTAGATGTATACTACAACCATATCGAGGTTCGACGTCGAATCCGACGGCCGGACCGTCCCTCCTTCCTCGACTCCGAACGGCTCCGAATCATGACCACCACACTCCACCCGCGACGGCTCCGATCCTCGTCGCTATCGGTCATGGCTCTCTGCAGTGTCCTCGCCGGGTGCAGTGAGGTCGATCCCGACACACGCGAGGCGGCCGTCGAACCCTGCACACCCATCGTGGCCCTCGATTACGCGGATGCTGTGTATCGTCCGCAATATGTCTTCCGCGCGCGCTTCGCCGAACGCCCCGCCCCCGACGAGTGCGGTGTCTAACTAGTGGCCGGCCGAACGGTCTGGAGCGAGGGACTCGGGTTGGAGCGCCTCGTGCCTCCGGACCCTGTCTGCCGCTCGACCGCGTTCCGAATCGGGAGCATCAGCAAGCTGCTCACGGGAGCGACTCTGCTGAGACTCGACGACGCGGGGGTCGTGGGCCTCGACGACGACGTCCGAGACTACGCGACAGCCTTCCAGAGCCAGTCCCGGCCGGTCTCATTGGCCCAGCTCGCCGGGCACACCGGTGGGATCCGGCACTACCGGGGGGGCGAGTACTTCAACACCCGCCGATACCCCACCGTCGCTTCAGCGCTGGACGTCTTCGCTCGAGACTCGCTCCTGAGTGAGCCCGGGACCGAGTACACCTACTCCAGCTACGGGTACAACCTGCTCGGCGCGGCACTCGCGACCGCCGGAGGCGCACCGTATCACGACGTGGTCGGCAACAGGGTCCTCGCGCCCCTCGGACTGACCCACACGCTCCCCGAGTGGCTGGCGACGGCGGCGGTGGGTTCGGAGGGCGACGCCACCGGCACGCGGCTGCGCCTGGCCACTCCGTATTCGGCCTCGGGTGACTCCATTGCTCCATCCCCACCGTTCGATTCGAGCGATCGGGTTCCGTCGGGGGGCTGGGTAGCGACCGCCGAGGATGTCGCGTCACTCGGGTTCTCCGTCACGGCGCCGGGATTCCTCTCTGCCGGATCGCGTGAGCGCATGCTCCGTAGCCAGCGACTCCACGACGGAACCGAGACCGGCTATTCGTTCGGTCTTCGACTGGGACGAGACTCCGCAGGACGCCGGATCGCGCACCACGGTGGGACGTCGATCGGCGCTCGAGCCTTTCTGCTCATCTACCCGGACGCCGGGTTGGCACTCTCGCTCCTCGCGAACGGCCCCGCGGACTTCGACGAGTCGTCTCTCGCGCCGATCGCGGCCGAGTTTCTCCGATAGGCCGTGGGCACGACGTCACCGGCATCCCGTCCGCGCTTCCGCATGGACCGAGCAGCCTCGAGCGCCAGGGTCTGATGGAGCATCTGACGCCCCGTCAGCCCGACTCGCTGTCGTCGGCCGGGCTGTCGCACTGCGCGTCGCTCGGGTAGTCGATGGCCGTGTCGCCGTCGTTGTCGATCCCGTCGGAGCACGCCGCCGCGCTCGAGCCACCCCCGTACAGCTGCGTGATCATCGGCACGTAGATGTCCTGGATCAGGCTCGCGGACTCGGCGGTGGGCGCCACGGAGGTGAAGCCGCTGTAGAAGGCGCTCGTGCCCGGCACGATGATGACGTGAATGCGCGAGAAGACGGTGAAGTCGCCCACGCGCACGAGCTTCGAGGCGACGGACTCGGGCCCGATGATCCCGGTCTGCTGGACGTTCACCTCGCACTGTGTCGTCGAGCCTCCGGGGTTGCCGAGGAAGCTCCTCGCGGTGGCGAGCTCGGCATCGAGAATGGCCGCCGCGGTGAAGCCCCCGGTGATCTGCGCGTTGAGCATGTAGCGCCAGACGGCCCGGCCGTCCGCGCGGATGAGGTCCGCCCCCGCCACGGTGCCCGGCACGGCGAAGCCCGACACGTCGACGGCGTCGGAGACCGTCCACCCCTGCGGCACCATGAAGCCGAGCAGCAGGCTGGTCGAGTTCGAATACGGACTCTGGGCGAAGTCGATCTGGAAGGGGATCGTGAACGCCGTGGAGGGCAGGTCACCCCTGGGGATGCCGTGGATGAAGTCCCAGTAGATCGCCTCGAGCCCGTTCACGTCGTTGCAGAGCTGGGACGTGGCCGAGGCGAGCGGCCCCGTGCCGTCGTCCCCGCCGCAGGCGCCTAGAACGGTTCCCAGGGCGAGGGCGCAGAGGGTACGAGCCTTGTTCATGCCGGGTCCAGCCTCCAGGGGGGGTGCGGCGACGAGAAGGTACGGGGATGCCCCGGGCTGCGGTACGCCCTCCGACCCGGGGGCACAGGCCGTCGCTTGCGCGCGCCGGCTCCTCCACCGCAGGCTACGCGATTCGAACCCCGGAGACGACGAACACAGCCATGATGCTGACTCCTGCCCCTTCGCGCGCCGCCATCGTGCTCGCCTTCGCCGCGGCGTGCACCGGATGCGGCTGGCTCGAGGCCGAGCGCCAGGAGGCGGCCGCCGAGGAGCGCGCGCGGACGCTCGCCGAGGTCGAGGCGATGCTCTCGGAAGCCGTCCGGCGGGCCGACCGGATCGCGGACCGGGCGGACCGGACGCTCAGCCCGCTTCCGGTCATGACGCCGGCGGAAGAGGACGCGCTCCGGCGCTTCCTGAGCGGCGCCCACGTGGCCGAGGCCAACCGGGTCGGTGTTCGAGTCCGGGACGAGGCGGAGCTCGACTCGCTCCTAGCCGCCGGCCGCCTCGTCGAGCTCGAGGACAGCTCGGCGTTCTGGATCGTCCGGGAAAGGACGGCCCCGGCGGTCGTCGTGCCCGAGCTCGTCCACGTGCTGACGATCGCCGGGCGGCGGTTCCAGAACCGGCTCGCCGAGATGGATCTGCCCGCGTACCGCTTCGAGGTCACGAGCGCGCTGCGGACGGCCGACCATCAGGCCCGTCTGCGGCGGTCGAACGCGAACGCGGCCGCGGGCGTGAGCTCGCACGAGTTCGGGGCGACGGTCGACGTGTCGTACGCGGCGTTCGCGCCGCCTCAGGCCGCGCCTCCCGAGGTCTCGGCTTCGGCGCCGGAGGCCTTCCGCCCGCACCTGGAGCGGGTGGCCGACCTCGCGCTCGAGTCGGTTTCGGCGCGCAAGTCGCGAGAGCTGGGGAAAATCTTCAGCGAGGTCCTGCGCGACCTCCAGGCCGAGGGCCTGGCTCTGGTCATCTACGAGCGGCAGCAGACGGTCTACCACGTCACCGCCACGCGGAACGCGGCGCCCCGTCCCTGACCGCGCAAGGGCCGGCCGTCTCCTCCCCCTCCTGCGCCGCCGGGAACGACGGCGTCAGCCCCCGCCTCCGCCGAGGAGCCCGGCCACCGTCACGTGCACCCGGGCCACGTCGGTCACGATCACGACGTTCCGGCTCGCCACGACGCTCACCTGCCCTCGGTCGGTGAGCACGCCGGCGAGCGCCGCCCGGGCCTCGGTCGCGTCGAGGAACGAGAGGCGGTAGACGCGAGTGGTGAGCGGCTCGACTTCCTGGTCGGTCCCGGCCGTGGCCATCGACTCGACGCGGATGACGCCGGACTCGTCCTCGATGGCACGGAAGCCGTGCGTGTCGAGGATGGCGCCCAGGACGACGTCCCACGGCTGGTCGTTGATACTCGCCGTGACGAACACCCCGCGGACGTCACGACCGGCCACGATCGAGCGTCCCGAGAAGGTGGCGAACGCGTGCAGCACGTCGGCCATCGGCGCCTCCGTCCACTCGGCCGAGATGCGCCGCGTGGCCTGGCCGTCCGCATCGCCGGCCCCTCCGAGCCCCAGCGCGACCGCCACCGCCACCGCGACCCCGGCCCGCCCTCGCGCAGGGGCGCGGGCCCGACGGCGGGTCGCGGTGACGTGGCTCACGGGTTGCGGTCCGCCGTCACGGACGACTGGCTGCCGGGGCAGGTGCCCTCCGTCCCGCTCCAGGTCCAGTTCTCGACGCCCTCCATCCGGTCGGGAGACACGGCGATCAGGTCATGCTCGGCGGTCGTCGTTCCGCCGTCCTCCGGGTAGCTGCCGCTCAGCAGGAGACGGTTGTTGGCGTCGAAGGTCCCCGTGAGGACGTTCGCCGGATCCCCGAGGAAGCCGCTGGCCGTCACGTTGTACGGGGGCGCGGAGCCCGTCTTGGTGATCGTGATGTCCTCGACGGACGACTCGCCGACCTCGCCGTCGCACGCGCCCGTGGCGACGGTCACGACGATGCCCACCCTCCAGACGCCGGCCGGATCGACGGGTTCGGTGAACGCGACCGGGTCGTTCTCCGAGCAGGCGGTCAGGAGGACCGCGACGGGAAGGAGGGTCGCGAGGAGGCGGACGCGTGGACGCGGCGCGCACTGGGGCATGGTCGGCTGCTCCTGGGGTAGGGCCGAGGTGACCGGTCCCAACCTGTAGTCCGGAACATGGATCTGTCCAGCGGGCTCCGCCTCTAGAAGCTCGACGCCCCGATCCAGAACCGTCGGCTGCGCTGCAGGTCCGGGTTGGAGAAGCCCTGCGCCAGGCGGTTGAGCTCGAAGGAGATCCGGAAGATCGGGTCTCCCTCGGTGGCGCCGACCGGCCAGGCGACGTCCGCCCGCCAGGCGTAGCGGGTGCGATGAGGCACGCCGAGCCGCACCCCGAGCCCCACCGACTGCTGCCACCCGGAGTCGACCCCGAAGGGCGCGTCACCGGGCCAGACCCGGCCCAGGTCCGCGAAGGCGGTGACGCCGAGGTCGAAGGCGCTCTGCGGCCACGGCACGACGGCCCGGTTCTCGATTACGAAGAGCGCCACTCGGCCGCCGGGGTACCGGTCCTCGGGCAGCGAGCGGACACTCGTGCGGCCACCGAGGCTGAGCTGGAAGGGGGCGGTCGTGCGCCTGCCGTCGGCGAACGAGGCGCGCAGGAAGAGGGTCTGTCCGGGAAGCGCCCGGCCGCGCAGGTACGTGGCCAGCTCCGCCGTGGTCAGCACGTCCCGCCAGGCGGCATCGAGGTGGCGCGACTCCACGGAAGCCGACGCCCGCACGATCGAGGGTCCCAGGGGCAGAGTCACCTCGCCCGCGGCGCTCGCGAAGGTGTCGTCGACGCCCGGCACGCCACCCGGGCTCGCGAGCGCGAAGCCTTTCCCGACCGAGGCTCCGACGTAGTACCCCAGGCCGACGAGGAGTCGGTCGCGGATGGCGTCGAGTCCCTCGTACTCCGTGTACCGGAAGCGACGGTGACCGAGGTGGAGCCAGAGCCGCGTCGACGACTCGTCGCGGAGCTGGCGCGTCAGCGACGCGGGCGGCGCGTGGGGGAGGGGCTCGAGCACCTCGGGGTCGTCCACGGACGCCACGCGGGGCTCCTGGAAGCGGTTCACCTCGCGCGAGAGCGTCAGACCGAGGATCGTCGACGTCCCGGGCGGCCCGAAGCGCTGAGCGGCCGAGAGCTCGACGAACTCCCGGAGGCGCGGGACGAAGACCTGCCGGTATCCACCTCCGACCGGGGTCGCGTACGCGAAGTAGCTGTGCCCGCGGCTGTACCCCTGGCGGATCGAATACCGGCCGGTCTCCCCGATGAAGGGATAGCGCAGGTACTGGTTGAAGAAGGAGCCCGGACGGTCGCGGCCGACCTGGATCCCGGCGTCGGTCCGGCCGAAGAGGCGCGGCGTGGCCAGCCGCACCGACTGCTGGCGCACTTCACGCCGGTCGCGGTAGACGTAGCTCGCCAGCAGCCCCAGGCCGAGGAAGTTGCGCTCGGTCACGCCGACCGACTCGATGTTGACCCCGTCCTCGTACGTCACGCCCAGGCCGACGTTGGTGGACCAGGCGTCGCGGGTGTGGACCACCAGGCGATATCCCCCCTCCCCGTCCGGCTCGGTGGTGATCCGTGCCGACTCGAGGAAGAAGTATCCGTCCAGGAGACGCTGGGACTCCGACACCAGAAAGGCGTCGTAGCAGTCTCCGGGCTCGACCAGCAGCTCGCCCCGGATGAAGTTCGGCGTCGTACGCACGTGCACCGCGTTGAGCACCCGGAAGGCGAGCGCGAGGGGTCCGAAGCCGGCCGAGTCGGGCTCGAAGACCTCGCGCCGGTCGAGCTCGATCGACGAGATCCGGCCCTCGGCACAGACTTCCGCTGCGGTCGAGTCGTCGGCCGCCGGCGACTGGCCCGCGCACGGAGCCGCGCATGCCACGAGGCACGTGAGGACGACGAACGCGGACGCGGTCGGGCGCGAGCAGGCGCGCGGGGAAGCCGAGGATCGCATGGAAGAGGCGGCGGGCCCGGGAGACGGGACGAATCATGCCGAAACCCCCGGTCCTTGTCGACCGACGGCCCCGGAGTTGCGGGGGCTTCCGCGGCCCCTTCCTAACCACCATGCGCGGCAGCGACTTGGCGCTTCGACCCCGTGCGGTGGCATCGAGCTTGCGTCGTGTCCGGGCCGAGCGAAGGTCGCATTCGACCCTCCAGGGGGGCTCATGACTCGGGACCGTTCCACACTCGTCCGGGTGATCGCGATCGTCGCGGCGCTCGGTGTGGGAGCGGCGGTGGCGGCTGCCGCCACCTTCGCGCTCCTCGTCGACGCCGACGAGCTCGCGCAGCGCATCGCCCCACGCGCCTCCGCGGTGCTCAACCGCGGCGTCGAGGTGGGCCGCGCGCGGCTCACGCTTCTGCCCCGCCCGGGGGTCCGTCTGGAGGACGTCCGGGTCGAGAACCTCTCGGGCTTCGACGGCCCGGCCCTGGCCGCCGCGGACCGGATCGACCTCGGCGTGGCGCTGCCTTCTCTCCTCACCGGCCACGTCGAGATCCGTCGCGCCCGCGTGCGGGGCCTGCGGCTGCACGCCGGTGTCGACGCGTCGGGCACGAGCAACTTCGGCGATCTGGTGCCGAGCACGCGGGACGGGGGCGGCGCCCGGGTCGAGGATCGCGTCCGCTTCGGGCTCTCGCGCGTCGACGTCGAGGACGTGAGCCTCTCGTACTTCGACGTCCCGCGGGACCGCTCGCTGCTGGCGCTCGGCGGGTCCGGCCACCTCGACGTGTCGGCCCGCGGGGAGGGCGTCTGGCGCATCGAGGTCGAGGGGGTCTCGGACTCGCTCCTCGTCCGGCGCGGAGGCGAGCCCGAGCGGATCGCGCGGCTCGAGGGTCCGGCGCTGTCCGCGGCACTCGCCGGAGACCTCTCCGAAGCCTCGATCCACGTCGAGCGCGGTCACGTCGATCACGAGGCGTTCACGCTCGCCCTGAGCGGCCGTCTCGACGACCTCGACTCGGCCCGCCCCCACGTCGACCTCCGTTTCGAGAACGAGCGACTCGCGGCGTCCGGGCTCGTGGCCCTCCTGCCCGAGCGCTGGCGCGCCGAGCTCCTCACGGTCGCCGAAGGCACGCTCGACGTCGGTCTCGGCCTCCGGGGCACGCTCGACGGCGGCGGTCCCGCGCTGCGGGGTACGGTCCGACTCGTGGACGTGGGGATCCGCATGTACGGGGAGCCCTTCGCCGAGGGGATCGACGGCCTGCTGCGGGTGGGAGCGGACTCGGTGCGGGCCGATTCGATCACCGGCGGCTTCGCCGGCGGTCCGATCGCGCTCTCCGGAGCCTTCGCGCGCGAAGGCGGCACCGGACGTGCGCACGTCCGCGCGGCCCCGGACCTCGCCCGACTCGAGGCGCTCGAGCTGGGGCCGGCCGGCTTCGACGTGACCGGAGATGCCCTCCTGGACGCGGTCGTGACCGGCTCGCTCGCTCCGTTCGAGCTCGACGGCATCCACGGTCGGGTGGAGCTGACCGGCGTGCGCGCGGAGCATCCGCGCCTGGCCGTGCCCGTCTACGTGGCCGCGGCGTCGGTCGAGCTGGACGGCGACAGGCTGGCGTGGCCGACCACCGACGTGCTCTTCGGCGAACAGAGGATGACGGGCGCGGGCGAGCTGCGCGCGGACCTCGCGGAGTGGTGGCGCGGCGAGAGCGTGGCCGCGGTCGAACTCGACGTCTCGGGGACACGGCTCGACCTGGACGAAATCCTGCCGGGCGAGGCCCCGCGCGACGTGCCCTCCTACGCCCGCATCGCCTTCGCGCACGCGGGCGGACGCGAGCTCGACGGCAGGACCCCCCGCCTCCTCGCCGAGATCCGCGGACTCCACCGGCCGAGCGAGCTCCCGCTGCACGGCCGGGTCGGCGTCGACTTCGACACCCTGACCTGGCACGCCCTGACGCTCGACTCGGTGGCGGCCCGGGTCTCGCTCGGCGACTCGATCCTCGCGGTGGAGGACGCCTCCTTCGTGATCTGGGGCGGCCGCGTGGACGGCTCCCTCCGCGTCGGCGTCTGGGACGCCATGGACGCTCCGTTCTCGCTCGCGCTCGTCGGGTCCGAGCTCCGGGCCGTCGACGCCCTGGCGACCCTCACACCCGTCGGCACGTCCGTCGAAGGGACGCTCGACTTCGCCGTGGACCTCGTCGGCTCGCTGGACCCCGACCTCCTCCCCCTGCCCGAGTCGCTGGACGGGAGCGCGCGCCTCGCGGTCTCCGACGGCGCCGTGTCCGGCACGGGAATGAACCTGGCGCTCGCCGACTTCCTGGCCGCCGACGAGTGGAGCGCGGTGCGCTTCGCGCGCTGGAGCGCGCAGATGGACGTCGACGGGCCGACGCTGCGGCTCGAGCCCTCCCGCCTGGAAGGCGACTTCGCCGACGTCGCCGTGGCGGGGCTCGTCGAGCTCGGCGGGGCCGTCGACCTCTCGATGGGGCTGTCGATCCCGGCCGACCAGCTGCACACGCTGTCGCTGCGGCGGACCGGGATCGCCGAGAGCGTGCTCGCGAGCCTGCGCGCCGCCAGGCAGCCGCTCGTCCTCGGGCTGCGCGTCGGCGGCTTCCTGGCCGGGCCGACGCTCGAGCCGGACGCCCTGGCGGTGCAGGAGGTCGTGGCGAGCCGCTGACGCCGTCCCGGGCGGTCTAGCGCTTTCTCGCCACCAGCTCGATCTCGACGCGGGCACCCATCGGGAGCGCGGCGACGCCCACCGTGGTGCGCGCCGGCGGCGGGGCCGTGAAGCGGGTGGCGTACGCCTCGTTCATCTCGGCGAAGTCGCCCATGTCCGTGAGGTAGACGTTCACCTTCACGACGTCGTCGGCGCCCAGGCCGCCGTCGGCCAGGACGGCGAAGAGGTTGTCGAAGCACTGATGGGTCTGATCCCCCACCCCGCCCTCGCGAAGCTCGCCCGTCTCGGGGTCGATCGGCGTCTGGCCCGAGCAGAACACGTGCGTGCCGTCGTCGACGGCGTGGGAGTACGGCCCGATGGCGGAGGCCGTGGGGCTCGAAAGGGCCTTCCTCATGAACGTCCGTCGCCGGGGCCGGTCAGCGGATGATCGCCATGGGCAGCAGCACGACGTAGCCGACCACGAGGAGGAGCGGCGCGGCCGTGATGGAGCCCTGCGAGAGCAGCCAGTAGCCCGCGGTCAGCGCGGCGATGCCGCCGGCGCCCAGCGCCGCGTTCACCTTCGTGAACCGGAGGGATTCGGGTGCGTCGCCCGTCTTTTTCTTCGCCATCCCCAATCCTAGGGCCGAGCGCGGGTCGACGGAAGCGGGTCGTCGCTCAGCCGTCGAGGTGCTCGGCGAGCTCGTCGACCCCGATGTCCAGCAGCTCGGCGGCCGCCGCGCGGTCCCCGTCCACC